>NZ_JAUMSQ010000106.1:0-27805 GCF_030519285.1 Mycolicibacterium arseniciresistens | reverse complement strand
CGCCGGCCCGGGACGGGCAGACGGGCCGCCTCCGCAGTCACCGGCATCGCCGGGGCCCGGCGCTGCCGACTCGCCGCCGGCGGCACCCAACCATGCGCCGTCCTCGGGTGACCCATCGCCGCCGGCGACTCCACAGGCACCCGAATCTCCAATCCCGACGGGTCAATCGGAGGCAGGCCGATCGCCGTTCGACACGGATTCGCCGGCCAGCCAGCCGGCCACCCCGGAGGCTCCCGCCGGCGGACATACGCCTGAACAACACGGCGGCGGCACGGGCGTAGGCGAGAATCCGGTGCATCAGCCAGGGGGCAACGACACGCCGAGCGAGGGTCACCGGCCGGGCTCCGACGAGCACACCGCGCGACCCGATGAGCGCACGCACACGCCCGCCGAGCAGCAACCGACCAATTCGCCTGCGGTAGAACAGCCGAGCGGTCATGAACGCGCTGCAGCCGAGGGTAACCAGACTCGAGAGCCGGCGCATGCAGCCGGTGAGAGCGACGCGAAGCGGCACGAGCCTGCGGGGGTGATGCCGGTCGGGATGGGCGGATTCGGCACGCCCATGGCGTCGCACGGGTCCGGGTCGTCACCGGGTTCCGCCGACGGGTCGCCGGCAGCGCCGAAGGCCGGGGCGCCGGATGCATCCACGCGCAACTTGGACGGGACAGGCCCGCGCGCCGCAACACCAGAAAGCCCTCGGGCGCAACAGCCAGGCGCCGCAGGACCGGCCGCTGGAAAGAGCTCGCCAGCTCCGATTGAGTCAGTACCGATGCACGTTGCGTCGCGTCCAGATAGTCCACTGCCGCATCAAGGAGACGAGAAGCACAGCCCGCCTCCGCACGACAGCGAGGCCGATAGTCCGCCGGCTTCGCGACCGGAGGCTGACAACGCACCGGCCGATCGACCCGATCACACCTCGAACCCTGAATCGAATGACTCGGCTGCCAGCAGTCGCGAAGGGCACAGCGCCGAAGGTAATGATGTTCCCCGTCACGTCGAATTGTTGTCGCGTGAACTCGCGGACATGCGGCCGTGGGATCGTGAGCGAGTCGACCGAGCGATCACACCCGGGCGACTATTCCATGACCTGATCGAAAGCGGATGTCCGGAAGCCATCGCAGCATCGGCGATACGTAGTCCGTATGCGGGCATGACCGCACACCAGCTGCTCGAAAAGTTCTGGGATGCAGACAAGCACACGTGGAAGTGGCCACCGCACGACGGCTTCAAGGACGGCATATGGAGTGTCACGGATCGTATCCCAACGAATATCCGCTTGGACCGTATCGGGCTCGTTACCGAGCGCACGGGGGACTTCATGGGGGTGGAAGGAGACTCGTACCCCTCGCGCGGGCTCGCTCCCGGCACGTCGGGCGATTACAACGTGTTCCGTGGGACCGGGGCTACCCTGCCACCGGGATGGGAGGTCCGCTACGGAGAAGTGGCCGATGTCTTTGATCAGCCCGGCGGTGGCACACAATGGGTGGTCGTTGACGAGTACGGCAAGACGGTCCTGATCGACACCCTGATTGAGGAAGAGCTTATTGTGCCGGTCTCGGGCCCATACTACGAGAACTGGATGCGCAATCGAGAGGCTGCCAATGGTCACTGATACCCCTCGTGCGCAGGATGATCCGGATTTCGTCAACATCGCCGCGCATCTCGACAATTGGAGATCTGTACAACGCAGGCTGGCGCTGGACGTCTTCGACGAGCCCGACTGGGAGAACGGCCGCCTGTACTTTCGCAACGGCTACCGGCACGGCGTCGAGACCTGGAAGCACTGGAAGGAACGGGGCGATTGGGCGGCGTATGTCATTGAACCCACAACTCGCGGATACACGAACGTGCTCTTCTCCTCGAAGGGGGAACGCGACGCGCACCGGTTCGAGCGAGTAGAAGCCGCTTTCACGCGGCCTATTGACGCAGGCAAGTTCGTACTGGCGCGAGTTGGCAGCACACTTCGCGTGTCTATGGGGCTCGATTCGCTGTCGGTGCGCTGGAGGCGTCAAGGGAACGATCCGCGAATGCGAACGGATCCTCCGAGCGCCGACCAACTCAATTACATGCTCCAGATATGCGCTGGCATCCAACCGGGACTGCTCGAACAGCATTTGCTTCGATACTCACTGGCCGACCGCACCGAGTTCCACGCCTTGCCGTTACCGTCACAGGCTCCGATGATGAATGTTCTTCCGCTGACGTTCGATGAACTAGAAGCCCTCCTTCTGGAGGGTCTACCGCCGAAATATGAAGATCGCTGACCCGATCGGATGTGCGCAGCAGTTCCTCGATGTCAGGACACTCCATCAGATCGGTTCAAGGAGACCGGACATTGTTATTTGACGACGCTTACCACTTCAGGGAGGACCGTTTCGCGCTTGGCGAGGAAGCGAACTCCGGTCGCTACTACGCCTCCATTCCGGTCAGTAACGGATTGGTCGACTATGAGGAGCACTACGAACTGACGGCGGAACAGTATCGGACATTCTCTCTCAACCCCTGCGCCGCAGTCGACTTCGTCGAGGCTTGCCGCCGGCACGATCACGACGAACTTCTGATGCAGAAGCCGGGAATGAATAGAGGCACTCCCATCTAAGGCACCATCACTTCACGAAACGGCATTATCGTGCTCCGCGCATACGCTGGACCCGGGAATGAAGGAGGGACTCGCGGATGGACAACCAACGACACGGCATTCGGGCCTCCGGCGAGTATGCGACCTACGACGGCCGTGAGCACTTCGCGCACAGCTTCGGCGATCGAGTGCGTCTCCTGTCCGACGACGACCCGCTCCCCCCGGGCTTCGCAGCGTCCACGAAGAGTTGGGTCCGAGGCGAGACCATCGTTCAGAGGACGGACGTCGCGCGACTGGAAACGATTAGGACCGTCGCCCGATGGTGCGGGTATCGGTTCGAAGTCGGGATCATCACCGGTGACACCGCCAACGTCACGTATCTCGGCGCACGATTCGACGAGGTCTCCGGGATGCCCGGAATGTACCGCCCCGACAAGTTCGAGGTCATCGGCGAGGTACCCGTTGCCGAGCTGACCGACGTCGAAGAGCATGTGGCACTGCGGGGCCCGGTGTCCGATATCGCAGCCGCACTGTGGGCGAGAACGCGCAAAGGCGACGGGCTGACGGTTCCGTACCACCGCAGATGGGAGGTCGGCGGCTGCGAACCGACCCGAAGTCTCAGGAGCTATCCCTACGACGGTGTGCAGGTGCTCGCGACAGGGCTCAAAGACCTCGAACGGCCCATGTTCGCTGCGCCCGATCGGATCATCGTCGAGAACTGGGCGAGACACTGCTGGGTGGCGATCGACCGAAGCACACGGGGAGCAGGCCCGCCCGATGCGTATCTCGTCGGCATGGAAGACGAAGGCGCCGGGCGCTATGTCGGCAACACCGCAGAAGTGGTGATCGAGATGGTCCGGGAAGCGCTCGGTCAGAGCACGAGGACGCAACCGGCTGAAGACGATGTTCAGATCGGGTTCCCGGGCCTTCACAACATCAGGGCCACCTATGTCGGCAGCTGGCAGTGGAACGTGCACGGCGAAGTGAGCCATGAGGACTTGGCCCAACGCGCCGCGCGCGCGACGCTGCGGGCGATCGACGCCAAGAAGACCGCGGACGAACAGGAACTCCTGGCCGTGCGCACCGATTTCGCCGCAGAGGTAGAACAGACCGTCGGTTCAGCCCTGTCGGAAAGGGGTCTCGTGCTCGACGAGATGTTCGACGGGCTCGACGACGGAGCAAGCGGGCGCCCGCTGTCGATCGTCTACTACCGAGGTAGCGACTGCAGACTGCAGATCTACCGGTCGTCGCGCGAGGGTGAGACGAACTGCATGATCGCACCGCTGCACGCACCCAACGAATACGGGCTGCGCAGCAGATCGAAGTTGTGGCAGTTCCTGGGTCGGTTCGTGGCGCGCCCGGAGCTTCCTCTCGAAGAGTCGGTGCGCGCGGCTCGACGGGAGCACGACAGTCACGAGACGCCGCTGCACTGGGTGCGATCGATCATCGAGGAGCACTTCGATGTCGCGCACGCGGGCATGCTCGAAAGGTCAGACGCGGATTCCGGTGTTCCGACGGTCGATGTGAGCGAGGCGATCACGCTGTATCTCGAGCACTACCCCGGCCGCAACGATGCCGAGTTCTCGGCGCGCTACGGCGCCGACGACACGCCCGCGGCCGAACAGCTCGTACGGGAGCTCCTGGCCGAAGCGATGACCGTGCAACCCGATTGGACCCGCATGTCGTTGAACGACGCCGGCGACCACGTGCAGAGTGTCATGCACGAGCGCCACCCCGAGCTGTCGGCTGAGGCTCTGGCGAGCATCGGCAATTACTACACGTACCTGATGCGATGAGGCGGATAGAGGAAGCGCAGACGTGAATCTGACCGAGTTGGCGCATGCGCTGACCGACATCGGCATCGCCCCCACGACGGTGGCGCTCGGCGGCCGCGCGGACTACACCTGGTGCGTCGAGCAGTCACCCGAGGACGGCACCTGGGAGGTGTACTGGTACGAGCGGGGAAACAAGAATCACCTGGTTCGGTTGACCACTGAATCGCAGGCATGTTTTCAGCTGCTGGGACGCCTGGCTTACAGTCAGCTACTCGCAGGCACCATCGGCCGCTCGTGAGCCGCGCATCCACCCCCAATACGTGAGTTTCGATGCCCCGCAGCGGCGGTAGATTCACTGCATCATGACCACACCGCCGACGCACCCGGGCCACTGGGGCCATCCCCCAGCGGGAGAGCGGCGCGGACCCACCGTGCTGTTCTTCGCAGTGCCGGTCGTCCTCAGCATCGTCCTGATCGTGGCGATCACGTTCGCCGGCCTGCAACGGCGGGACATCGATCCGGTTGCGATCAAGGCGCCCGTCGCCGAAGCCGACTGGAAACCCTATGTGGACGCCGGTGAGACGGTCGCGGAGAACCTCACGACGATCGACTACCGGACAGCCGATCGCGATGTACGGCGGGTCCTGGACAGTTCGACCGGACTGTTTCACGCCGATTTCGCCAAGCGTTCCCGCGACTTCGTCGACACCGTCCGCACGTCGGAGTCGGTGAGCACCGGCACGGTCAACGGCGCGGGTATCGAATCGCTGGACGCCGACGGCGCACGGGTGCTCGTCGCGGTCACCGTCGAAACGGTGACCAAGGACAGCGGCGGTGCCGCCCCGAGGTCGTGGCGGCTGCGGATCACCGTCGTCGAATCCGATTCCGCCTTGAAAGCGTCCGACGTGGAGTTCGTGTCGTGAACGCGACCGGCGCCCGCATCGCCTGGTGGACGGTCAATGTTGTGCTGATCCTCGGCATCGCTGCGGCGACGGCCGTCGGCCTGTGGCTGAGCGGCCGTGACATCACGCCGAGCCAGTTGAATATCCAGACCGAGAGTATGGAGCGAGTTCAGCAGCACGCGGAGAAGGTGGTCCCGAAGCTGCTCTCCTACACGCCTGAATCCGTCGCCGGCTTGGCGGAGACCGTCGACCCGCTGCTGACCGGCGACTTCAAGGACGAATACCGGGAGCTCCTCGAGACAGCGGTCGTGCCACAGGCACAGCAACAGCGGATCACCACCGACGCCGAAGTCGTCGGCGTCGCGGTCGAATCGCTCAGCGCCGACGTGGCGGAACTGCTCGTGTTCATCGATCAGGAATCCAGCACGCTCGCCGATCCGCAGCCGGACACCGACGAGTCCGCTGTCCAGATGGTCCTGCGAAAAGTGCAGGGGCAGTGGTTGATCAGCTCGTTCAAACCCGTGTGAGCCAGCGCTAGATCCGTCCGCAGTTCGGCGCCGTCGGAACGCCCTTGAACCGGTCCGCGATCCACTGCATGGCCGGCTCCCCGTCGACCAGCATCGGCAACGCATGGTTGATCACCGCCTTGTTCAGGAACGGCGGCTGCTCGTTGGTACGCGCCTCGATGTCGGCGCCCTGGGCACACCAGTCCCTGCCGAGTTGCATCGCCGGCGCCCACGGCACCAGCGGGTCGAATCTGTTGGCGTTGATCAGCACCGGCGCGTTGGGTTTCGTCTTCCCCAGCTTCTGTTCCTCGAACAGCGACCTGAACGGTTCCTGGCTGACGAGCGTGTTCATGTCCTGATTGAAGTACGGCTGGAGGTGCCGGAACATGAACTTCGAGATCGTCTCCGCGATGCACTGGTCCTGCACCTTGAACAGCATGTCGGCGCCGCGCGGGGTCAGCGTCGCGCGGATCGCCGCCTCGTGCTCGGGATAGGCCGTCATCACCGAGTTCAGCGCGTATCCGACGACACCGACGAGCATGCTGCCGTCGGCGAACGGGAAGAGCGCCTTCAGGTCTGCGGGCGGCGCACCGGCATAGGTGCCCTTGACGTCCAGTTCCGGCGCGTACAGCTCGGCCATCTCGGCCGCGGACGCCGCGGCCCCACCGCCCTGGGAGTATCCCCAGAACGCGAGCGGGCCGTCCGGCGCCAGCGACGTGCCGGGCAGCCGCTTGGCGGCGCGGGCGGCGTCGAGCATCGCGTGGCCCTGCGACACCCGGCTCACGTAGGTGTGCAGCCCCGGGGTGCCGAGGCCCTCGTAGTCGGTCATGACGATCGCGAACCCGCGGGCCACCATCGTCGCGACGAACAATTCCTCGTAGTTGAACGCCAGGTCGAGATAGGGCGACCAGTGGATGCCCTGGTTGAACTGCCGTGAGGGCGCACACTGGTCACCCTGGCCCTGGGTGCCGGGGCCGTAGACGATCAACGGCCGCGGCCCGCCGAACGGCCACGGGTTGTGCGGCTCGAAGTAGGTGCCCGTGACGACGTTGGGGTTTCCGCGAGCGTCGGTGCTGCGGTACATGATTCGCGTGCCATTGGCCATGATCATGCCGAGTTGGCCGGACGGCTCGAGGACCAGCCGGGACGGCTCCGAGCGCACCACGTCGCCGGGCTGGCCGGGCGGCAGCGGATCCGGCGGGGTGTAGAACGCCTGGTACTCGTCCTCGTTGAAATACGGGTGGTGGTGGTCGATGGTCGGGTCGTCGGCGAACGCCGTCGCCGATCCCGCCATGACGAAAAAGCTGACAACTGTAATGACGACGCGCATCCCCCGACCCACGGCGCGAACGTTAACAGTTCGATAACGACGGCGGGCGGTTTGGCTCCCGATTGACGTATCCGGTTATCCGCCGGTCGATTTGATCACGAGCCAGCGGGCCACAGAAACGCCGAACGCGCGCCCACCGCGGAGAATCACGCGGATTCTCGCCGTGAGCGCGCGTTCGGCGCGAAAACTCAGTAGCGGTAGTGCTCCGGCTTGTACGGGCCCTCGACGTCGACGTTGATGTACTCCGCCTGCTCCTTGGTGAGCCTGGTCAGCGAGCCGCCGAGTGCCTCGACGTGGATCTTGGCGACCTTCTCGTCGAGATGCTTGGCCAGGCGGTAGACGGCGTTGTCGTACTCGTCGTTCTTGGTCCACAGCTCGATCTGCGCGATGACCTGATTCGAGAAGCTGTTGCTCATCACGAACGACGGGTGGCCGGTCGCGTTGCCGAGGTTCAGCAGGCGCCCCTCCGAGAGCACGATGATCGAATGCCCGTCGGGGAAGACGAACTCGTCGACCTGGGGCTTGATGTTGATCCGGCGGATGTCCGGGTCACGCTCGAGGCGGGCCATCTCGATCTCGTCGTCGAAGTGGCCGATGTTGCCCAGGATCGCCTGGTGCTTCATCGACCGCATGTGATCGAGGGTGATGATGCCCTGGTTGCCGGTCGCGGTGATGATGATGTCGGCCCAGCCGACGGCCTCTTCGACGGTCTTGACCTCGAAGCCGTCCATCAGCGCCTGCAGGGCGTTGATCGGGTCGATCTCGGTGACGGCCACCCGGGCGCCCTGCGCCTTGAGCGCCTCGGCGCAGCCCTTGCCGACGTCGCCGTAACCGCACACCAGGGCGGCCTTGCCACCGATCAGCACGTCGGTGCCGCGGTTGATGCCGTCGATCAGCGAGTGCCGGGTGCCGTACTTGTTGTCGAACTTGCTCTTGGTGACCGAGTCGTTGACGTTGATCGCGGGGAACGGAAGGTCACCGGCCGCCTCGAACTGGTAGAGCCGCAGCACACCGGTGGTGGTCTCCTCGGTGACACCCTGCACCGACTCGGCGATCTTGGTCCACTTGCCCTTGTCGGTCTCGAACCGATTGCGCACCAGGTTCAGGAAGACCTTGTACTCGTCGGAGGCGTCCTCCTCGTCGGGCGGGACCACGCCCGCCTTCTCGAACTGCGCGCCGCGCAGCACGAGCATGGTGGCGTCACCGCCGTCGTCGAGGATCATGTTGGCCGGCTCGTTGGGCCAGGTGAGCATCTGCTCGGCGGCCCACCAGTACTCCTCGAGCGACTCGCCCTTCCAGGCGAACACCGGGACGCCCTTGGGCTCCTCCGGGGTGCCGTGCGGACCGACGACGGTCGCGGCCGCGGCGTGGTCCTGGGTGGAGAAGATGTTGCAGGATGCCCAGCGCACCTCGGCGCCGAGCGCCACCAGCGTCTCGATCAGCACCGCGGTCTGCACCGTCATGTGCAGCGACCCGGAGACCCGCGCCCCCTTGAGCGGCAGCACCTCGGAGTACTCGCGGCGCAGGGCCATCAGGCCCGGCATCTCGTGCTCTGCCAGCCGAATCTCCTTGCGGCCGAACTCGGCCAAGGACAGGTCGGCAACCTTGAAATCGATGCCGTTGAGGCTGTCAGCCTTCAACTCAGTCATATGCATTCCTTTACGTGCGCGCGCGTGAGGCCATTTAGTTAGCCTGGTTACACAGTAGTCGGCGCGGTCAGAGCGCCGCTAATTCTGCTCGATGACACCGTATCGTTCGGCAAACGGCGTCATCAGCCGGGCCAGGTCACCGGCCACATCGTGGTCGGCCTCCGGCGGCATCGAGACATAACTCATCGCCAGCCGGACGATCGCACGGGCCAGCACGCCGGCGTCCTCGTCGCTCGCCCTGACCCAGCTGTGGGCGAAGGTGTCGGTCAGCCGGTCGGAGCACCGGGTGATGATCGGCCCGCTGTCGGTGGTGATGATCTGCAGCAGGTCGGGCTTGGTCTCCCCCGACAGCAGCGAGATCACCAGCGGGTCGGCGGCCGACTCGGCGAAGAACGCGCGGAACCCCTGCAGGAAGGCGGCGTGCACATCGCCGACATTGCCCTCGATGGCCTCGTCGACGGCGTCGACCAGGCGGTCCGCCAGCCGCAGCGCGTAGTTCTGCGCCAGGCCGTGACGTGAGCCGAATTCGTTGTAGATGGTCTGCCTGCTGATGCCGGCGGCCTTGGCGACGTCCGAGAGCGTGATCGCCGACCAGTCCCGGGTCGTCAGCATGTCGCGCATCCCGTCCAGGATCGAATCGCGCAGCAGCACCCTCGACGCCTCGGCGTACGGGATGCGCTGCGCGCTTCGACGGTCGCGCGGGCTTGTCACACGCGCGAGGGTAGCGGTCAAGACCGCGCAACCTCCACCATCTCGAAGTCCGACTTGGCCGCGCCGCAGTCCGGGCAGCTCCAGTCGTCGGGGATGTCGTCCCAGCGGGTGCCCGGTGCGATGCCGTCCTCGGGCCAGCCCTTCTCCTCGTCGTACTCGAATCCGCACTGCACGCAGACGAACAATTTGTAGTCACTCATCGGATTGCTCCCATCTCTTCGAAGTCGACCTTCTCGCGCACCGCGCAGTCGGGGCAGCACCAGTCGTCGGGGACCTGGTCCCACTGGGTGCCGGCCGGGAACCCCTCACGCGGGGCACCCGCGGTCTCGTCGTACACGTAGTCGCAGCCCGGGCAGCGGTAGGCGGTCATCGGGCGACCTCCGCCACCGCCCCGTACCGCGCCAGCATCTTGTCGCGCAGCCGCGGGTGCAGGTTCACCCGGGTGATGTCGCCGTCGTAGTGGTCCAGCACCCGATGGTCCATCACCTTTCGCCACAGCGGCGGGAAGTAGGTCAGCGCGATCATCGACGCGTAGCCACTCGGCAGATTCGGCGCACCGTCGATGCTGCGCAGCGTCTGGTAGCGGCGCGTGGGGTTGGCGTGGTGATCGCTGTGTCGCTGCAGGTGGTAGAGGAACAGGTTGGTGACGATGTGGTCCGAGTTCCAGCTGTGCGCGGGTGCGCAACGCTCGTAGCGGCCGCTGGCCGTCTTCTGCCGCAGCAGGCCGTAGTGCTCGAGGTAGTTCACCGTCTCCAGCAGCGTGAAGCCGAAGACGGCCTGGATCACGAGGTACGGGATCAGCGCCACGCCGAACACCGCGATCAGCACGCCGAAGAGCAGCACGGTCATCGCCCACGCGTTGAGCACGTCGTTGCCCGGGTAGGTCCTCGGGTCCCAGGGGCTGCGTCCGTTGCGTCGCAGGCGCTGGGCCTCGATCTGCCACGACGACCGCAGGCTGCCCCAGACGCTGCGCGGCAGGAACTCCCAGAACGTCTCGCCGAAGCGTGCCGACGCCGGGTCCTCCGGGGTGGCGACGCGGACGTGGTGGCCGCGGTTGTGCTCGATGTAGAAGTGGCCGTATCCGGTCTGGGCCAGCGTGATCTTGCTGAGCCAGCGCTCGAGTGAGTCCTTCTTGTGCCCCATCTCGTGCGCGGTGTTGATGCCCACCCCTCCGAGCACCCCCACCGACAGCGCGAGTCCGATCTTGGCCGGCCAGCCCAGCCCGCCGTCGAAGCCCAGCCAGCTCAGATCCGACGCGGTGAACAGGTAGGCGCCGAAGATCACGCTGGCGTACTGGAACGGCAGATAGATGTAGGTGCAGTAGCGGTAGTACCGGTCGTTCTCCAGCCGCTCCATCACCTCGTCGGGCGGATTCTGGCCGTCGGGGCCGAACTTGAGGTCGAGCGCCGGCAGCAGCACGTAGAGCAGGATCGGGCCGATCCAGAACGGCACCAGGGCCGCGGTGTGCCAACCGAGGTCGTTGAGCGCCCAGACGATCGGCAGCATCACGAACAGGGCGGTCGGCGCGATCAGCCCCATCAGCCACAGGTACCGCTTTCTGTCCCGCCACTGATCAGCGGTGATGTCTGAGATTTCGGTCGTCATCGAACAGCCTCCTCGGTGATCGGGATCACGTCTTGAGTTGACTATACGACTGCATTTGTCCGCTGTCTAGACATCAATGGCAATTTTGTAAAGCAGTCGAAAGCGACTTCGGCGCGCTTTCAGTCGCTGAGCGATCGAAAGCGCGCCGAAATCGCTGAACAGTTACTCGACTGCAGAGGCCTCGCGGCGCCCGAGCACGGAGTGCCTGCGGCCGTAGACGAAGTAGATGACCACACCGATGGCCATCCAGATCAGGAAGCGGATCCAGGTCAGGCCGGTCAGGTTGAGCATCAGCCAGACGCAGGCCGCGATGGCTGCGATCGGCAGCACCGGCACCAGCGGCGCCCGGAACCCGCGCTCGAGGTCGGGACGGGTCTTCCGCAGCACGATCACGCCGGCGGACACCAAGACGAACGCGAACAGCGTGCCGATGTTGACCATCTCTTCGAGCTTGTCGATCGGGAACACCGACGCGGCGACGGCCACCAGGGCGCCGACGATCAGCGTGATGCGCACCGGCGTGCCGTGCTCCCCGGTCTTGGCCAGCTGGCGGGGCATCAGCCCGTCGCGGGACATCGCGAACAGCACCCGCGTCTGGCCCAGCATCAGCACGATGACGACGGTCGTCAGGCCGGCCAGGGCGCCGATCGAGATCACCGTCGCGGCCCACTCCACCCCGTTCGCGGAGAACGCCGTCGCCAGGTTCGCCTTCTCCCCCGCGTCGCGCAGCACCGTGTACGAGACCATGCCCGACAACACGACGGCGACCGCAACGTAGAGCACCGTGACGATCGCCAGCGACCCGAGGATGCCGCGTGGCACGTCGCGCTGCGGGTTCTTGGTCTCCTCGGCGGTGGTGGCGACGATGTCGAATCCGATGAAGGCGAAGAACACGATCGACGCGCCGGCCAGCAGGCCGTACCACCCGTAGCTGCTGCCCTCGGCGCCGGTGATCAACGAGAACAGGGACTGCTCGGCGCCGCTGCCACCCTCGGCCGCCTCGGCCGGCGGTATGAACGGCGAGTAGTTGCTCATCTTGATGTAGCCGGCGCCGACGATCACCACGAGCAGCACGACCGCGACCTTGATCACGGTGATGACCAGGCTGACGCCGGCTGAGAGCTTGGTGCCGCGCGCGAGCAGCAGCGTCACGAACGCGATGATCAACAACGCGCCCCAGTCCACCTTGAGGCCGCCGACCTCGGCGATGCCGCCGCCGAAGTTGAACACCGTGCCCAGGTAGCTCGACCAGCCCTTGGCCACCACGGCCGCGGCGACGGCGAACTCCAGGATCAGATCCCAGCCGATGATCCACGCGACGAACTCACCGAACGTCGCATAGGAGAACGTGTAGGCACTGCCCGCCACCGGCACGGTCGAGGCGAACTCGGCGTAGCACAGGGCCGCGAGCCCGCAGGCGATCGCGGCCAGGATGAACGAGATCGAGATGGCCGGACCGGTCAGGTTGCCCGCGGTGGACGCGGTGATGGTGAAGATGCCCGCGCCGATCACCACGGATACGCCGAACACGGTGAGGTCCCACCACGTCAGATCCTTGCGCAATCGGGTGCTCGGTTCGTCGGTGTCGGCGATCGACTGCTCCACGGATTTGGTGCGCCATCTGCCGGTCATGACGAATTCCTTTCGGATCCGGTGCGGGACAGATTCTCGCCCGGGTGTGCGAAATCTACCGGCTACTGTGACCCGATGGGGCGGAGTACTAAACACGCAATCGTCATCGGGGGGAGCATCGCCGGGCTGTGTGCCGCGCGGGTGCTCTCCGACTTCTACGAGCACGTGACCATCTTCGAGCGCGACGAGTTGCCCGACGGTCCGGCCAACCGCGCCGCCGTCCCCCAGGGCCGGCACGTGCACCTGCTGATGGCCCGCGGGGCCGCCGAGTTCGAGAGCCACTTCCCCGGCCTGCTCGACGACATGGTCGCCGCCGGCGTGCCCATCCTGGAGAACCGGCCCGACTGCATCCACTTCGGCGCGGCCGGTCATGTGCTTGGCACCCAGCACACCCTGCAGGACGAGTTCACCGCGTACGTGCCGAGCCGGCCACAGCTGGAATGGCAGATCCGCCGGCGGGTGAACGCGATACCCAACGTCGAGATCATCCGCCGGTTGGTGTCCGAACCGACGTTCGACGCCGCCGTCCAGCGCGTCACCGGGGTGCTGCTCGACGACGGCGAAGCGGTGTCCGCGGACCTCGTCGTCGACGCCACCGGCCGCGGAACCCGGTTGCCGGTGTGGCTGGCGCAGTGGGGTTTCGAGCGTCCCCGCGAGGACACCGTCGACGTCGGCATCGGCTACGCCAGCCAGCGGGTGCAGGTGCCCGACGGCCTGCTGGCCGAGAAGGTCGTGGTGGCGGGCGCGTCGGACGGTCTGCCGCTCGGTGTGGGCATGCTGTTCTACGAGGACGGCGTGTGGAACGTCACCACCTTCGGCGTGGGCAAAGTCGATCCGCCGAAGGACTTCGACGGGATGTGCGCGCTCGCCGACGACATCCTGCCCTCGCACGTCGCCGCCGCGCTGCGGGCCGGGAAACCCGTCGGCGAGATGTCGTTCCACAAGTATCCGACGAGCCGGTGGCGCCGCTTCGACAAGCTCGACCGCTTCCCGGCCGGGATCGTGCCGTTCGGCGACGCCGTGGTCAGCTTCAATCCCACCTACGGCCAAGGCATGACGATGACGTCGCTGCAGGCCGGTCACCTGCGCCGGGCGCTGGAGAACCCCGGCGAGAGCCTGGCCCGCACGCTGAGCAAGGCCACCGCGAAGTCGACCTACCCGGTGTGGCAGATGAACGCGGTCGGTGACCTGACGCTGCACCGGGCCACCGGCCCGATGCCGTGGTGGTACTCGCCGGTGGGCGGGCTGTTCGACCAGTTCCTCGGCGCCGCGGAGACCGATCCCGTGCTGGCCGAATGGTTCCTGCGACGGTTCAGCCTGCTCGACAGCCTCTGGATGGTGCCTTCGCCGCGACTCGTGGGCCGCACGATCAAGCACAACATGAAACTGTGGCTGGCCGAGCGGCGCGCCGCGCGCGAACCCGTCCCGGTCGCCTGAGCGGGGACGGGCGTCAGAGCCCGACGGTGACCCGGAACAGCTTGGTCGGTTCCTGCGCCATCAGCCGGATCGGGCCGTCGTCGGCGGCCACCCATGCCGCCGCGCCGCGCTGCAGCGTCAGCGACGTGCTCTTGGCGTGCACCACGGTCACACCCTCGGTGCACAGCAGCACCTGCGGGCCGTCGTACCGTGACGGCGCGTCGATCTCGTGGCCGCACTGGTCGCCCGCCACGCTCAACACCGACACCGCGAACTCCGGCGCCGGCGTGCGATAGACCAGTTCCATTCCGTCGCGGCTCATCTCGGGCCGCAGCTCGTCCTCGGGCGTCGGCGTGAAGTCGAGCACCCGCAGCAGCTCGGGCACGTCCACGTGCTTGGGCGTGAGACCGCCGCGCAATACGTTGTCGGAGTTCGCCATCACCTCGACGCCGATGCCGCGCAGGTAGGCGTGCAGATTTCCGGCAGGCAGGTAGATCCCCTCGCCGGGCCGCAGCGAGATGCGGTTGAGCAGGAGGGCGGCCAGCACTCCGGCATCGCCGGGATAGCGCTCGCCGAGTTCGAGCACGGTCTTGGCCTCGGCGGCGAAGCGCTTGTGGCCGGAACGGACGTATTCGATGGCGCCCTCGAGCACCGCGGGGACGAGCAGGTCGAGGTGGGGTTGCGGCGCCGTGATCCAGGTGGTGAACAACGCCCGCAGCCCGTCGGCGTCGGGCTGGCCGGCCAACAGGTTGAGGTAGAGCTCGAGTTCGGGAACGGCCAGCGCGCGGATCAGCTCGATGGTGTGGTCGACCGGGGCGAATCCGGCCAGTGCCTCGAACTGGTCGAGCGCCACCATCAGCTCCGGCTTGTGGCTGCGGTCGCGGTAGTTGCGCATGGGCGCCGACACCGGGATCCTCAGCCGGTCCTCACGTTCGAAACCCTCTGCGGCCTGCGCCGCGCTCGGATGGGCCTGCAGCGACAGCGGTTCGTCGGCGGCGAGCACCTTGACCAGGAATGGCAGGGCGTCGCCGAACTGGCTGAGCAACCCCGTCCCCAGCTGTCCCTCCGGGTCCTCGCGCAGCGCCGTCAGCAGTGACTGCTCGCCGTCGTCGGTCTGCAGCCAGGCCGGATCGCCGGGATGCGCGCCGAACCACAGCTCCGCCTCGGGATGCGCTGTGGGACTGGGCCTTCCGGTGAACTCGGCGATCGCGGTGCGCGAACCCCACGCATAGGTCCGCACCGCGCCTCGTAGCAGGTGCACGTGTCTAACCCCGAACCAGTCTCAGGTACACAGCCGTCATCTCCAGTCGTACGGCCAGCGTGGCCAGTTGGTGTTCCGGCCGACTGCTCGCCCCCCTCGCCGCGCCGTCACCGGCGTCGGGCACATCCTCGGCACTGACCACGTCGACGCCGTCGAAACCCGCGACCCTGGCCAGTATCACCGGGCGCTCGAGGTCGGTGGTGAGGACGAAGGCGCGCACCCGTCGCGGCAGCGGCCCGTCGAGCTCGTCGTCGTGGAACAGCGATGCCTCGTACGACGTCTCGCCACGGCGACCGGACGGCCTGCTGCGCAAGCCCACCAGCAGGTCGGCCAGTCCCACGGCGGCCACCGCCTCACCGGCCGCCCGCAGCAGCACCGCCGCGCCGTGCCGGCCGAGCGCCAGGGTGGCGGCGTTGTCGCCGGCGAGCACGACGTCGCGCCCGGAGATGCGGTCGGCCAGAGTCTTGGCGGGGTTGGTGAACAGGTCGCGGCCCGCGCTGTTGCGCAGCGCCTCGGCGTCGAGCTCGTCGGCCAGTGCGGAAAGGTCGGCAGGCAGACCCGCATCCACGGTGTGCAGTGTGGCCAGCCCGACCGCGAGGTAGCGGGCCAGGCCGAAGTCGTCGGGTACCCACACCCGCGGCGCCAGCGCCACCGCCCGGCCGGCGGTGGCATCCCGCAGCGGACCTTCGTACGGCGCGGCGATCACCACCCGCGCACCACGGCGCACACCGGTCGCGGCTGCCGTCACCAGCGCGGGGTCCGCCGCGTCGTCGCCCGCGACCACGATCACGTCCAGCGCACCGATCCAGAGCGGCACCTGCGCGGTGACGACGATCGGCGCAGCGGCAGACGGTCCCATCGTGGCAGCGAGCATCGCCCCCGCGGTCTCGGCGACGCCACGGCCGGCGACCCACACGACGGTGCGTGGCGGCTGGCCCGACCGCAACGGCTCGAGCACTCCCTCGTCGAACGCCGCCGCGGTGGCGCGGACCTGGGCGCCTGCCATCGCCGTCGCCCGGAGCAGACCGTCCCGGTCGGCGTTCAGCAGTCCGTCGGCGTCGTCGAGGTCGATGACCGCCTCGGTGGCTCTCACGACGAGTCCCCCGCGACGGTGACGCTCTGGGCCTCGACCGTCTGCGAAACCTGCCCGACCACCTCGTCGACCTCTTCGGCGGTGCGCGCCTCGACGTTCAGCCGCAGCAACGGCTCGGTGTTCGACGTGCGCAGGTTGAACCAGTTCCCGTTGCCGAGATCGACTGTCACGCCGTCGAGGTGATCGATGGAGTGGATGCGGGGGCCGAACGACTTGAGCACCGCCTCGACACAGGCCGCCGCATCGCCGACAGTGAAGTTGATCTCGCCGGACG
The DNA here is from genome assembly GCF_030519285.1 of Mycolicibacterium arseniciresistens. Classification (NCBI taxonomy): domain Bacteria; kingdom Bacillati; phylum Actinomycetota; class Actinomycetes; order Mycobacteriales; family Mycobacteriaceae; genus Mycobacterium; species Mycolicibacterium arseniciresistens. Next base: position 11,073 of record NZ_JAUMSQ010000106.1, on the reverse strand, counting down.
CCTCGTAGCGCTGGTAGTCGGCCATCAGGTCCGACAGCGGCCGGTCCTGCTCACCGAGCGCGGCGAGCACGTGCAGGGCGGCCAGCATCCCGGAGTCGGCGCCCCAGAAGTCGCGGAAGTAGTAGTGCGCGGAGTGCTCGCCGCCGAAGATCGCGCCGGTCTCGGCCATCAAGGTCTTGATGTAGGAGTGCCCGACCCGGGAGCGCACCGGTGTCCCGCCCCGCTCCACCACCAGTTCCGGCACGGCCCGGGAGGTGATCAGGTTGTGGATGACGGTGGCGCCGATCTCACGCTGCAGTTCGCGCGCGGCCACCAGGGCCGTCACCGCCGACGGCGACACCGGGCGACCGAGCTCGTCGACGACGAAGCAGCGGTCGGCGTCGCCGTCGAACGCCAGGCCGATGTCAGCGCCGGAGGACACGACATGGGCCTGCAGGTCGACGAGATTGGCCGCGTCCAGCGGGTTCGCCTCGTGATTGGGGAACGTGCCGTCGAGTTCGAAGTACAAGGGCGCCATCGTGATCGACGGGATGTTCCCCAGCACCGCCGGAGCGGTGTGACCCGCCATGCCGTTGCCCGCGTCGACGGCGACGCGCAACGGGCGCCGACCGGCCAGGTCGACCAGTGAGCGCAGGAAGTCGCCGTAGTCGGCAAGCACGTCGCGGTCGGAGATGACGCCGCGCGGCGCGTCCGACGCGGGCACACCGGCGATCACCTCCTCGGCGATCACCGACAGTCCGGTGTCCTTGCCGACGGGTTTGGCTCCTGCGCGGCACAGCTTGATGCCGTTGTAGGCGGCCGGGTTGTGGCTGGCGGTGAACATCGCGCCGGGACAGTCGAGCAGACCGGAGGCGAAGTACAACTGGTCGGTGGACGCCAGCCCGATCCGGGTGACGTCGAGTCCCTGGGCTACCACGCCCTCGGCGAACGCGGCGGCCAGCGCGGGCGAACTGGCGCGCATGTCGTAGCCGATCACCACCTGGTGGACCGCGGGGTCGGCGGCCATCAGCCGGGCGAACGCGCCGCCTACGTCGGCGACGAACGCCTCGTCGAGTTCGTCACCGACCAGGCCACGCACGTCATACGCCTTGATGACGCGGTTAACCGCCGCAGCCGGCCGGGACATAGCACTCCTCGTGACGGGATCTTCTGCGCCAGCCTAGCCGTCGGAGGATGACGGATCTGCGTCTATCGCCCGGCTCGTTTGCTCCACCGGCGGCCGCAGGCCTCCGGTTTACTCGCCGGGGTCCGGCAACACCCGCAGGTGCCCGCGCCGGCGCCCGCTCGAATCGGGCCGACGGGCCGGGGGCGCCATCAGCGCACCGCCCGCGACTCCGGTGGAGGGATCGGAGAAGCCCGCCACCACACCGTTCATCGGGGCCGCCACTTCACGTCCCTCGCGTACCGCGTCGGCGAGGGCGACCAGGTCGTCCTCGTCCGGATGGGTGGGCAGCGGGCCGGCGTGGCGAACGAGCTCCCACCCCCGCGGCGCGGTGATCCGGCTGGCATGGCCGACGCACAGATCCCAGGAATGCGGCTCGTTCACAGTGGCCAGGGGCCCGACCACGGCGGTGGAGTCCGAGTACACGAAGGTCAGCGTCGCCACAGCATAGTGAGGGCACCCGGGCCGGCAGCAGCGACGGGGAACGTTCACGATCGAGAGGCTATCGCGCACCGCGGCCCCGCGGCACCGGACACGCGCAGCGTCGGGGCGGCCGATCTCGAACCGTTACGATCGGTGACCGTGGCCGAAGGAAACCGGTGGCGATCACGCCGCCGCCGGGATATGCGCGGCCCGCTGCTGCCGCCGTCGGTGCCGGGCTGGCGCAGTCGCGCGGAACGGTTCGACATGGCGGTGCTGGAGGCCTACGAGCCGATCGAGCGGCGCTGGGCCGACCGGGTCTCCGCACTCGACGTCGCGGTGGACGAGATTCCGCGGATCTCACCGAAGGATCCCGACAGTGTTCAGTGGCCGCCCGAGGTGGTGGCCGACGGGCCGATTGCGTTGGCGAGGCTGATACCCGCGGGCGTCGATGTCCGGGGTAACGCCACCCGGGCGCGAATAGTGTTGTTCCGCAAGCCGATCGAGCGCCGGGCCAAAGACACCGACGAACTCGCCGAGCTGCTGCATGAGGTGCTGGTGGCGCAGGTCGCCACATTCCTGGGCGTCGAACCCACAGTCATCGACCCGACGATCGAGGACGAGTGAGGCCCGGCGCGGGCCAGGTCGGTGCTAGATGATGCCGCGCTTGAGGCGTCGGCGCTCCCGCTCGGAGAGCCCGCCCCAGATGCCGAACCGCTCGTCATGGGCCAGCGCGTAGTCGAGGCACTCGTCGCGCACCTCGCAGCCCAGGCAGATCCGCTTGGCTTCGCGGGTCGAGCCGCCCTTCTCCGGGAAGAACGCCTCGGGGTCGGTCTGAGCGCACAGCGCGCGCTCCTGCCATTGATCCTCGGTAGTTGCCGGATCAACTTCCCACTCGTCGCCCTGGTCGGGGACCAGGCTCAATTGCGGCCGGTTTGCGGCCGCCGTCGGCGCCGGCCTGATATCGGTGTGCGGCATGCTGCCGACAGCGCCGAGCAGCCGGTTGTCGAACCGGACTACTCGATCGAAATCGCTACTCTCAAAAGACATTTCCCGCCTCCTCACTCGGTGTCGTAGTTGGACTCGGAGCCCCACGATGGAGATGTGCGACCAATCAATTCGAACAAGTGATCGAATCTCGGTCTGCGACACCGATTTCGGCCGGCCAACCGGGAATGACACTGATGTGATTAGACACGCGTTAGCTGCCGGGGTCAAGCGCTGGAACAGAAATTCATACCATCCCGTGACCCGCATACGGCGCGCCGTGACGTCGGCGTGTCTCGTTTGTGATCTTGGTTGTTCGCGCCGGGGCCGCAGGCGGTCGCGGCGGCGATAGCGGCAGCGCCTAATCTCGATCGATGTGAAGGTCACCGTACTGGTCGGCGGAGTCGGCGGCGCGCGCTTCCTGCTCGGTGTGCAGCACCTGCTCGGACTCGGGCAGTTCGCCACCGGCGAGACGTCGTCCGGACATGAACTGACCGCCGTCGTCAACGTCGGCGACGACGCCTGGATGCACGGCGTGCGCATCTGCCCCGACCTCGACACCTGCATGTACACCCTGGGCGGCGGCATCGACCCCGACCGCGGCTGGGGCCACCGCGACGAAACGTGGCATGCCAAGGAGGAACTGGCGGCCTACGGGGTGCAACCCGACTGGTTCGGGCTCGGCGACCGGGACCTGGCCACCCACCTGGTGCGCAGCCAGATGCTGCGGGCCGGCTATCCGCTCTCCCAGGTCACCGAGGCGCTGTGCGCGCGCTGGGCGCCCGGCGCGCGGCTGCTGCCGGTGAGCGACGACCGCAGCGAGACCCACGTCGTGATCACCGACCCCGGCCCGGGCGAGACGGCCGGAGAGCGGCGCGCGATCCACTTCCAGGAATGGTGGGTGCGCTACCGGGCGAACGTGGAGACGCACAGCTTCGCCTTCGTCGGCGCCGACAAGGCGGCCGCCGCCCCCGGGGTCACCGATGCGATCGCCGACGCCGACGTGGTGCTGCTGGCGCCGTCGAACCCGGTGGTGAGCATCGGACCGATCCTCGCCGTGGGAGGCGTCCGCGCGGCCCTGCGCTCGACATCGGCCAAGGTGATCGGCTACTCCCCGATCGTCGCCGGAAAGCCGTTGCGCGGCATGGCGGACCGCTGCCTGTCGGTCATCGGCGTCGAATCCACCTCCGAAGCCGTCGGCAGACACTTCGGGGCGCGCTCCGGTGTCGGCCTGCTCGACGGCTGGCTGGTCCACACCGGTGACGACGCCGCGATCGAGGGCGTCGACGTGCGGGCCGTTCCGCTGCTGATGACCGACCCGGGCGCCACCGCCGACATGGTGCGCGCCGCGCTCGACCTGGCCGGGCTGACGCTGTGACCGAGCACGGATCCGCCGCGGCGGTGGAACTTCTGCCGGTGCCCGGGCTGCCGGAGTTCCGCACCGGTGACGACCTCGCCGCCGCGCTGGCAGCGGCCGCGCCGTGGCTGCGGGACGGCGACGTCGTGGTGGTCACCAGCAAGGTGGTGTCCAAGTGCGAAGGCCGCATCGTCGCCGCACCTGCCGACCCGGAGGAACGGGATGCGCTGCGGCGCAAACTCATCGACGACGAAGCCGTGCGGGTGCTGGCCCGCAAGGGCAAGACGCTGATCACCGAGAACGCCATCGGCCTGATCCAGGCGGCGGCCGGGGTCGACGGCTCGAACGTGGGCTCGACCGAACTCGCGCTGCTGCCCGTCGACCCGGACGGCAGCGCGGCGGCCCTGCGGTCCGGACTCGCCGACCGGCTCGGCGTGCGCGTCGCCGTGGTGATCACCGACACCATGGGACGGGCCTGGCGCAACGGCCAGACCGACGCCGCGATCGGCGCTGCCGGGCTTTCCGTGCTGCACGGCTACGCCGGGGCCCGCGACGTGCACGGCAACGAACTGCTCGTCACCGAGGTGGCCGTCGCCGACGAGATCGCGGCGGCGGCGGATCTGGTGAAGGGAAAGTTGACGGGCATCCCGGTCGCGGTGGTGCGCGGGCTGTCGCTGCCCGACGACGGGTCGACCGCACGCGACCTGCTGCGGCCCGGCGAGGACGACCTGTTCTGGCTGGGCACCGAGGAGGCCCTGCACCTCGGCCGCACCCAGGCCCAGCTGCTGCGCCGCTCGGTCCGGCACTTCAGCGCCGACGCCGTCGAGCCGGAGCTGATCGAGGCGTCGGTGGCCGAGGCGCTCACCGCCCCCGCACCGCACCACACCCGGCCGGTGCGCTTCCTGTGGCTGCAGGACGCCGACACCCGCCGCCGCGTGCTGGACCGGATGCGGGACCGCTGGCGTGCCGACCTGACCGGCGACGGGATGCCGGCCGACGCCGTCGAACGACGCGTCGCTCGCGGCCAGATCCTCTACGATGCACCCGAACTCGTGATCCCGTTCGTGGTGCCCGACGGCGCGCACGACTACCCGGACGCGCAGCGGACGGCCGCCGAACGGACCATGTTCACCGTCGCCGCCGGCGCCGCCGTGCAGGCGCTGCTGGTCGCCCTCGCGGTCCGCGGCGTGGGCAGCTGCTGGATCGGCTCCACCATCTTCGCCGCCGACCTGGTGCGCCACGAGCTGGAGGTGCCCGACGACTGGGAGCCGTTGGGCGCGGTGGCCATCGGTTACGCCGCCGAACCCACCGGCCCGCGTGATCCCGCGTCCGTCGACGGGCTGCTGGTGCGCCGGTGACACTGCACGCCTCGGCGGTCGAGGTGCTCACCGAGTGGGTGGCGCCCGACCCCGCCCAGGACAGCCTGCGGCACTCGGTGCTGGCGTTCCTGGCCGCCCGGCCCGACGCGTGCGAGCGGTCCTGCGCAGCAGGCCACATCACCGCCTCGGCACTCGTCGTCGACCACACCGGCACCCGGACGCTGCTCACCCTGCACCCGCGGGTGGGCCGGTGGCTGCAGCTCGGGGGGCACTGCGAGGAGGGCGACGCCGACATCGTCGCCGCCGCGCTGCGTGAGGCCGGTGAGGAGTCCGGTGTCGCGGGCTTGACCATCGACCCGTCGATGGCCGCCCTGCACGTGCACCCGGTGACCTGCTCGCTGGGCGTGCCGACCCGCCACCTCGACATGCAGTTCGTGGTGCGCGCGCCGCGCGACGCCGAGATCGAGGTGAGCCGGGAGTCACTCGACCTGCGCTGGTGGCCACTCGACGCGCTGCCCGACGGCACCGACTTCGGCCTGGCACAGCTGGTGGCCGCGGCATTGCGCCGGAACGGCATTCCCGGCTAGCAAGCGCGCGGCTCGATGACCGGGAATGCAGTTCCGTGGAAGAGGTGGAAGGGTCAGACGTCGGTGGAGTAGCGCAGGCCGCCGTCGGGGATGGCCACGCCCGGCCACACCCGCGCGCCGCGCAGCAGCTCGCAGCGGGCGCCGATGTCGGCGCCGTCGCCGATCACCGCATCCCGGATCAGCGCGCGCGGCCCGATCCGGACGCCGAAGCCGAGGATCGACCGCTCGATCACCGAACCGGCCTCGACCCGCACCCCGTCGAAGATCACCGCGCCGTCCAACCGGGCGCCCGCCCCGATCTCGGCGCCGCGGCCGACCACCGTGCCACCGATCAGCAGTGCGCCGGGCGCCACCGCGGCGCCGTCGTGCACCAGCGACTCGCCGCGGTGACCGCCCAGCGCCGGCGACGGCGCGATGCCACGCACCAGATCGGCCGAACCACGCACGAAGTCCTCGGGCGTGCCCATGTCACGCCAGTAGGTCGCGTCGACGTAGCCGCACACCTTGAGTCCGTCGGACAGCAGCGCCGGGAACACCTCGCGCTCCACCGACAGCGCACGCCCGGCCGGGATCCGCTGCTCGATCACCTCGCGCCGGAACACGTAGCAGCCGGCGTTGATCTGGTCGGTGGGCGGATCCTGCGTCTTCTCCAGGAAAGCCGTCACGACGCCGTCGGTGTCGGTGGGCACGCAGCCGAAGGCGCGTGGGTCGCCGACACGCACCAGGTGCAGCGTGACGTCGGCCTCTCGCTCGGCGTGGGAGTTCAGCAGCGCACCCAGGTCCGCGCCGGACAGCACGTCGCCGTTGAAGACCATCACGGTGTCGTGGCGCAGCTTGTCGGCGACGTTGGCGATGGCGCCGCCGGTGCCCAGCGGTTCGGTCTCGGTGACGTAGTCGATCTGCAGGCCGAGCTTGGAGCCGTCGCCGAACTCGGCCTCGAACACCTTCGCCTTGTACGAGGTGCCCAGCACGACGTGCTCGATGCCGGCCTTGGCGATCCGGGACAGCAGGTGGGTCAGGAACGGCAGCCCGGCCGTCGGCAGCATCGGCTTGGGCGCCGACAGCGTCAACGGTCGCAGCCGGGTGCCCTGGCCGCCCACCAGGACGACGGCGTCCACCTCGGCCGGGTTCAGCGGATTCGCCACGCTAGTGCCCTTTCCTTCGCCGCGACTTCCTGACCACCAAACCTGCGCGCACGGCGAGGGCTCCCCGGAACGCCCCGCGCAGCGGGGCCTGCCACCACCTCGGGTAACGGTCAGCCAGGAAAGTGTAGGTGCTGCGATGATGCGCGGCCAAGTTGCGGGCCGGGTCGCGGCCGGTGGAGTGGCCCTTGTGGTGCAACACCTCCGCCGACGGCACGTATACGTTCTGCCAGCCCGCCTTGGCGAGCCGATCACCCAGGTCGACGTCCTCCATGTACATGAAGTAGCGCTCGTCGAAGCCCGACACGTCGTCGAAGGCGGACCTCCGCAGCAACAGGCACGCCCCGGACAGCCAGCCGACGACGCGTTCGCTGGGCTCCTCACGGTCCTGCCGGTAGGCCGCCGTCCACGGGTTGGACTTCCAGAACGGGCCGACCACCGCGTGCATGCCGCCGCGGACGATGCTCGGCTGGTGCCGCGCCGACGGGTAGACGGTGCCGTCGGGGTCGTTGATCAGCGGCCCCAGCGCGCCCGCTCGCGGCCACCGCGCAGCCGCCTCGAGCAGGGTGTCGATCGAGTGCGGTCCCCACTGCACGTCGGGGTTGGCGACGACGAAGAACTCGGGGTCGTGCGACGGGTCGGCGTCGCGCAGGTATTCGGAGACGGCGCGGTTCACCGCGGTGCCGTAGCCGAGGTTGCCGCCGGTCCGCAGCAGCCGGGTGTTCGGATACCGCTGCAGCGCCTCCTCGGGCGAGCCGTCGGTCGACCCGTTGTCCGCCATCACCACCGTGACCGGGCGTTCGGTCGCGTGTGGCAGGGACGCCAGGAAGCGGTCGAGGTGCGGGCCCGGCGAATACGTCACCGTCACCACCACCAGCTCGTCACCCACGTGACATCACCATCACGGCGTAGAGGGTAACCGGGCCGTCACGGCGCCTCGTCCAGCGCGCTGGTCAGCGCCTCCCGCCACGGCCGCAGCGGAGTGAGTCCGGCCGCGGCGGACCGCCTGCCGGACAGCACGGAGTACGCCGGCCGGGGCGCGGGCCGCGGGTGCCGGTCGGTGCCGACGGGACGGACCCGCTGCGGGTCGGCGCCGAGGAGCTCGAACACCGCCTTGGCCTGTTCGAACCGGCTGGCCTGGCCGTCGTTCGCGGCGTGCAGCACCGGTGCGTCGACAGTGCCGTCGGCCACCTGGAGCAGGGCCGTCACCAGGTCACCGACGTAGGTGGGGGCGCCGACCTGGTCGGCCACCACGTCGACGGTGGCGTCGCCGGCCGCCATGCGCCGCATGACCGAGACGAAGTCGGTTCCGCCCGCGGCGCCGCGGTAGATCCACGCGGTGCGGACGACGTGCGCGGTCGGCAGCGCGTCGAGCACGGCGCGCTCCCCCGCCAGCTTCGTCCGGCCGTAGACGCCGAGCGGTCCGGTCTCGTCGTCGACCTCGTAGGGCTCGCGGCGGTCGCCGCTGAAGACGTAGTCGGTGGAGATGTGCACCAGGCCGGCGCCGACGGCCGCGCAGGCGCGCGCGACGTGGCCGGGGCCGACTGCGTTGACCTCGTGGGCGCGCTCGGGCTCCGATTCGGCGGCGTCGACCTTCGTGTAGGCCGCGCAGTTGATCACCACATCGCCGGCGCGCACGACGCGCTGGGCGGCGGCGGGATCGGTGATGTCCCACTCAGCGGAGGTCAAGGCCGCGACAGTGCGCCCCTCGCGGCGGGCCTGAGCTGCGAGAACGGTGCCCACGAGGCCGCCCGCCCCGGTGATCACGATGCGCTGCGCCATGGCCGCGAGTCTGACACGGCGGCTGGCACGCCGACGAGCGCTACCTGGATGCGGCGCCACTCGCAAGTAACCTGGGCTGATGCCCGCCCGTGTACTTCGTGCTGTCGCCGTGACCACCGCGCTGGCGGTGGTCCTGGGGACGGGTGTGGCGTGGAGCCGGATCCGCTCGTTCGAGTCCGGCATCAACCACATCAGCTCGGCCACGCTCGGCGGCGGCGGCGAGGACGGCGCGATCGACGTGCTGCTGGTCGGGTCGGACAGCCGCACCGACGCCCACGGCAACCCGCTGTCGGCCGAGGAGCTGGCCACGCTGCGCGCCGGTGACGACGTCGCGACCAACACCGACACCATCATCTTGATCCGCATCCCGAACAGCGGCGAGTCGGCCACCGCGATCTCCATTCCCCGCGACTCGTACGTCGAGACGCCGGGCATGTACAAGACGAAGATCAACGGTGTCTACGGCGAGGCCAGGTTCGAGACGCTGAAACAGCTCGTCGAGGTCGAGGGCATGGATCCGGCGCTGGCCGAGAAGGAGGCCGTCGAAGACGGTCGCGAGGCGCTGATCAAGACCGTCGCCAATCTCACCGGTGTCACCGTCGACCACTATGCCGAGATCGGGCTGCTGGGCTTCTCGTTGATCACCGATGCCCTGGGCGGTGTCGACGTCTGCCTCAAAGATGCGGTCTACGAACCCCTTTCGGGTGCCGACTTCCCGGCCGGCTGGCAGAAGCTCAACGGCCCCCAGGCGCTGAGCTTCGTGCGGCAGCGCCACGACCTGCCGCGTGGCGACCTCGACCGGGTGACCCGCCAGCAGGCGGTGATGGCGTCACTCGCCCACGAGGTGATCTCCAGCAAGACGCTGTCGAGCCCCGCCACGCTGAGCCGGTTGGAAGCCGCGGTGCAGCGCTCGGTGGTGCTCTCCGACGGCTGGGACATCATGGATTTCGTCGACCAGCTGCAGAAGCTGGCGGCGGGCAACGTCGCGTTCGCCACCATTCCCGTTCTGCGGGAGGACGGTTGGAGCGACGACGGCATGCAGAGCGTGGTGCGGGTGGACCCGGTCCAGGTGCAGGAGTGGGTGTCGAGCCTGTTGCACGACCAGGACGAGGGCAAGACCGAGGAACTCGCCTACACGCCGAGCAAGACCACCGCGGAGGTGGTCAACGCGACCGACATCAACGGGCTGGCCGCCGCGGTGTCGGGAGTGCTGGCGGAGAAGGGATTCACGCCCGGCCCGACCGGCAACCACGAGCAGGGCGTCCAGGTGAGCGGCAGCCAGGTGCAGGCCGCCACGGCCGACGACCTCGGCGCGCAGGCGGTCGCCAAGGATCTCGGCGGGCTTCCGGTCGTCGAGGACGCCTCGGTGCCGTCCGGCGCGGTGCGGGTGGTGCTTGCGGGCGACTACACCGGTCCGGGCTCGGGTCTCGACGGCGCCGACCCCGCCCTGCTGGCCGCAGACCCGGCGGCCGGCGGGTCGACCGAGGAGTCGACCGGGGCGCCCCCGACGCCTGCGCCGGTGATCACCGCGGGCTCCGACGACCCGGAGTGCGTCAACTGACATGACCACCGTCTCCGGTGCGGTGCTCGACCCGCTGCTGGCGGCCGACCCCGTCGGGCCGCGCATCACCTACTACGACGACGCCACCGGCGAGCGCATCGAGCTGTCCGCAGTGACCCTGGCCAACTGGGCGGCCAAGACGGCCAATCTGCTGCGCGACGAACTGGGCGCCGGACCGGGGAGCCGGGTGGCGGTGCTGCTGCCCGCCCACTGGCAGACCGCGGCGGTGCTGTTCGGTGTCTGGTGGATCGGCGCCGAGGTGGTGCTCGACGGCGAGGCCGACGTCGCGCTGTGCACGCTCGACCGGCTGCCCGAGGCGGACGCCGCGGTCGGCGTCGGCGAGATCGCCGTGCTGTCACTGGATCCGTTCGGCAAGCCGGTGCCCGATCTGCCCGTCGGGATCACCGACTACGCCACCGCGGTGCGCGTGCACGGCGACCAGATCGTCCCCGAACGCAGGCCCGGGCCCGCCCTGGCCGGACGATCAGCCGGCGAGGTGATCACCGCGGCGCGTGAATCCGCTACGGCGCAAGGGATCACGGCCACCGACCGGGTGCTGTCGACCCACGCGTGGGTCACCGCCGACGACCTCGTCGACCATCTGCTCGCGGTGTTCGCCGCCGGTGGATCGCTGGTTCAGGTGACGAACCCTGACCCCGCGGGGCTGCCACGCCGTCGCGGGATGGAGAAGGTCACCCGCGGCTGACGGTCACTTCAGCAGTGCGCGTGACATCACGACGCGCTGGATCTGGTTGG
>NZ_JAUMSQ010000105.1:0-8174 GCF_030519285.1 Mycolicibacterium arseniciresistens | reverse complement strand
GGAGCGCCGCCCCCACCTCCGCCTCCTCCGCCACCGCCACCGCCGCCGCCGCCGGTGTGGGTGCCGCCACCGCCGCGGCCGAACGTCGACGTGTGCGCCAACGTCGGCAGGCGCATCAGCGTCAGCGGTTGCATCTGATCGCTTCTCGTGGCCGGACGGACGGCGCGTGATTCACTGACGCCGTGGATCGCGCAGCGTTCAACCGTCTCTTCGACCTCACCGGCCGCACCGTCGTCGTCACCGGTGGCACCCGCGGCATCGGGCTGGCACTCGCCGAGGGGTTCGTCCTCGCAGGCGCCGACGTCGTGGTGGCCAGCCGCAAAGCCGACGCCTGTGAGCAGGCCGCGGCGCACCTGCGCGGACTCGGCGGCCGTGCCATCGGCGTGCCCACGCACCTGGGTGACCTCGAATCCCTCGACGCATTGGTCACCCGCGCCGCCGACGAGTTCGGCGGGATCGACGTGGTGGTCAACAACGCGGCCAACGCGCTCGCCCAACCGCTCGGTGAGATGACGCCGGAGGCGTGGACGAAGTCGTTCGAGGTGAACCTGCGCGGGCCGGTGTTCCTGGTGCAGCAGGCGCTGCCGCACCTCAAGGCCAGCCCCGCGGCGGCGGTGCTCAACACCGTGTCGGTGGGCGCGTTCAACTTCGCGCCCGGGGTGTCCATGTACGCCGCGGGAAAGGCCGCGCTGCTGTCGTTCACGCGGTCGATGGCCGCCGCATACGCCCCGTTCGGCATCCGGGTCAACGCACTGGCCCCGGGCCCCGTCGACACCGACATGATGCGCAACAATCCGACCGAGGTGATCGACGCCATGGCGAACGCGACGCTGCAGAAGCGGCTCGCCTCACCCGACGAGATGGTCGGCGCCGCACTGCTCCTCGTCTCCGACGCGGGCAGTTACCTGACCGGTCAGGCGATCATCGTGGACGGCGGCGGGACTCCCCGCTAGACACCGTGGACCAATCTTTCGACGAACCGGTCGAGCTGGACGGATCGGACAGCACCCGGATCCGCCGTGGCGAAGCCGGCCAGCGCCTGACGCTGCACCCCGGCGGCCTGCTGCTGGCGCGGCGCGGCAAGGTCGCCGAAATCTCCTGGCGCGGCATCGAGAGCATCGAGATGATGCCGATGTCGCCGCGGTGGTCGACGGCCCGCGCGTGGGCGATCCTGGGTCGCAACGGCGCCGTGATCTTCCCGCATGAGTTCGACGAGCAGTGGACGGCCGGGCCGATCGGCGATTGGCTGCGGCACCATCGGCCGGATCTCGACCTGCCCGGACCGACGTCGCTGGCGCCCCTGCCCCTGGGGATCCCGAATCATCAAGTGCCGCTGGTGCTGCTGCCCGGCATCCTCGTCGGCATCGGGGTGGCGACCGTGTCCTTCGGGATGTCCCTGATGATGGCGGCGCTGCTGGTCCTCGGGTGTCTGGGCGCGATACTGCTGATGGTCGTCTCGCCGCGGTGGGAGCGGGTGCCGCGGTATGCGTTGTACGGCCTGTGTGCCGTCCCGGTCCTCATCGCGCTCGTCCTCTGGCTCCTGGAGTGACCGGTCACCGTTGCCGGTGTCGGAACGCCTCACTCGCAGCGGCCATCTCGCCGCTGGTGGATGCCAAAATCTGGCTGCGGTTCTCCACCTGCAGCGCCGTCTCGAGGCAGCCGGCATCCAGGTTCGCCCACAGCACCTGCTTGGTCGACTCCAGGCCGAACTTGCCGTAGCCGCAGAGTGTTTCGGCCACCGCGAGCGCATCGTCGAGCACCGAGCCGTCGCGTGACAGCCGGGAGACGATGCCGAGTCGCAGCGCCTCGGCGGCGTCGACGTCGCGCGCGGTCAGGATCAGGTCGAACGCGGGACCGGCGCCGATGATCCGAGGCAGCGTGTAGCTGACCCCGATGTCACAGCCGCCGAGACCGAGTTTGATGAACTGCGTGCAGAACCGGGCGGATTCGGCGGCGACACGGATGTCGGCGGCCAGGGCGATCGCGAACCCGCCGCCGTAGGCCGGCCCGTTGACGGCGGCGATCACCGGCTGGCGCAACCGGTGCAGCCGCGTGGTGAGCTCCGCGATGCGCTCCTGCCATCGCATCCCCGAGCGCGGAAACTCCGTTCCACCCGCTGCTTCCGGTGGGTTCGGCGCCGTGAGGTCCAGGCCCGAGCAGAATCCGCGGCCCGCTCCGGTGAGCACCACCACCCGGCACTCGTTGTCGGCCACGATGCCGTCGATCGCGATGTGCAGCTCCTCGACGAGCTCGTAGGACAGCGCGTTGAGCTTCTCGGGCCGGTTCAGCGTGATCACGGTGACGTCGGGCCGCGGCCGGGACAGGTCAAGAGTGGGCATGGCCGACACGCTAACGCCCTCGCGCCGGACGTAGGCCTTGAGCGGTCAGTCCGCGCTGCGCCAGCCGGCGATCCCGACGACGATCATCCGCAACTGCTTGATCGCGGTCCGCTTGATCTCGTCGAGGGCGGTGCCGGAGGAGTCTGCGGTGTCCTCGATGGCTTCGGCGATCGAGATCATCGCATTGACGAACAAACTGGCCAGGATGTTCAGGTCCTCGCTGCTCCAGCCGGTCAGGCCGGGGAAGCGGGCGAGGTCGATCGCCAGCTCCGAGGTGATGAGGCGGATCTCGGTGCGGATCGCATAGCGCAGGACGCTGACCCCGCTGGAGCGCTCGCGTCCGATGAAGCGCCAGTGCTCCCGGCGGGCGTGCACTCCGGCGACGAGGATCTCGACCGAGGATTCGATCACCCGGTTGGGATCGAGCTTGCCGGCGCGGGCGCCGCGCAGCATGTCGCGCAGCGACCGGAACGACTCGTCGATGAGGACCAGTCCCAGGGCATCCATCGACTCGAAGTGCCGGTAGAACGCGGTGGGCGCGATGCCTGCGGCGCGGGTCACCTCCCGCAGGCTCAGTGCGCTGAAACTGCGGTTCTCCAGGAGCGCAAGGGACGCGGCGACGATGGCCCTGCGGGTGGCCTCCTTACGCTCCTCGCGCGTGAGGGAATCCCGCGAGCGGGACTTTCCTGACCTGCCTGTATGTGACTTCGGCGAACGACTGTTCACTGTGTGAACCCCACCACTATCTGCACTCATATCATTGACGAACCCTACCGTACTGCTGCACGGTGTACACATGTTCACTCAAACTTTGACGCGGGGCTTTCGAGACAGGGTGCTCGCCTCGCCGCTGGTCGACCTGCTCACGGGGCCGCACGGCGTCGATCGCTACACCGAACTCGTCGCACCGACCTGGACCATGGGCGACGCCCGGGCCAAGGTGATCGCCGTCGCGCGGCAGACGCCGCGCAGCGTGACCCTGACCCTCGAACCGAACCTGGCCTTCCAGGGGTTTCGGGCGGGGCAGCACATCAACCTGTCGGTCGAGATCGACGGCCGTCGCCGCACCCGCTGCTACTCACCGGCCAGCGCCGAAGGCGCCCGCCACATCGAGCTGACGATCGGCCGCCACGACGGGGGCCTGGTCTCGACACACCTGTTCGACCACGCGCGCCCGGGCATGATCGTCGGTCTCGACTCGGTCGGCGGCGACTTCACGCTGCCTGCTGCACGACCGCGGCGCGTCCTCTTCGTCTCCGGCGGCAGCGGCATCACCCCGGTGATGTCGATGCTGCGCACCATGCGAGCCGAGGGGTCGGACCGGAAGGTCGCGTTCGTCCACTACGCCCGCAGCGCGGCTGAGGCCTGCTACCGCGACGAACTCCGGGCCATGTCCGGCGTGCGCGTGCTGCACGGCTTCACCCGCGACACCGCCGGCAGTGACCTCACCGGCCGGTTCGGCGTCGAGCACATCGCCGCCGCGATGCCCGAACCCGACGCGGTCTACGTGTGCGGGCCGCCTGCACTCGTCGCGGCGGTGCGCGAGCACTTCCCCCAGGCGCTTTCGGAGAGCTTCGTGCCGCCGGTGTTCGACCTGTCGGGCGGAGCGACCGGCGGGCGCGTCGCGTTCGCCGACAGCGGAGTCGACGTCACCGACGACGGACGGCCACTGCTCGAACAGGCCGAGTCGGCCGGACTCACCCCGGAGAGCGGATGCCGGATGGGCATCTGCCACAGCTGTACCCGCCGCAAGACCCGCGGCGCCGTCAAGAACCTGATCACCGGCGCGGTGTCGGGCACCGACGAGGAGGACGTGCAGATCTGCGTGTCCGTCCCCGTCGGTGACGTCGACCTCGCGCTCTAAGAAAGGAGAAAAGTCATGACCATCACGACCACTCCCGAGATCACCACACCCGAAACCGACGTCCCCGCCGCGAATCCCGCGCAGAGGACTCTGGAGAAGACCGTCGCCGGCCGCACCATCCGGCTGACACCCGAACAGACCGAGGCCTTCGGCCGCGAACTGGATGCGCTGCGCGAGCGCGTGATCGCCGACCTCGGCGAGCGCGACACCACCTACATCCGGCGCGTCATCAAGGCGCAGCGCACCCTCGAGGTCGGCGGCCGGGCACTGCTGTTCGGTGGCATCTTCCCGCCGTTCTGGTTGGCCGGCACCGCGATGCTCGGGTTGTCGAAGATCATCGACAACATGGAGATCGGCCACAACATCATGCACGGCCAGTACGACTGGACCGGCGATCCGGCCTTGTCGGGCAAGAAGTTCGAGTGGGACACCGCCTGCCCGGCCGACCAGTGGCGGCACTCGCACAACTACATGCACCACACCTACACCAACATCGTCGGCATGGACCGCGACATCGGCTACGGCATCCTGCGGATGAGCGAGGACCAGCGGTGGAAGCCGTACTTCCTGGGCAACCCGGTGTACGCGTTCCTGCTGATGGTGCTGTTCCAGTACGGCGTCGCCCTGCACGAGATGGAGACCGAGCGCATCACGTCCGGTGAGATCTCGATCGCCGACAAGCGTGAGGTGCTGAAGGGTATCTGGGCGAAGACCAAGCGGCAGACCATGAAGGACTACGTGGCGTTCCCGTTGCTGGCCGGCCCGTTCGCACCGTGGGTGTTCACCGGTAACCTGACCGCCAACCTGATGCGCAACGTGTGGTCGTACATGATCATCTTCTGCGGCCACTTCCCGGAGGACGTGCAGGAGTTCAGCATCGAGGAGACCAAGGCCGAGACCCGCGGCCAGTGGTACTTCCGCCAGGTCCTCGGCTCGGCGAACCTCACCGGCGGCAAGCTGTTCCACCTGCTGAGCGGCAACCTGTCGTTCCAGATCGAGCACCACCTGTTCCCCGACATCCCGGCCTTCCGGCACGCCGAGATCTCGACACAGGTGCAGGACATCTGTCGCCGCTACGGCGTTCCGTACAACAGCGGTCCGCTGCCGCGCCAGTTCGCGACCGTGGTGCGCAAGATCGTCCGGCTGGCCCTGCCGAAGTGACCGCCGAGACTGCGGTTGTTGACGCATTTCCCCGGGCGATTTCCGTCAACAACCGTAGTCTCGCGGTGCTGTGTCACCGCTGACAGTTCGGGCACCAGTAACTGATCCGGTCGCCGCTGTCGTCACGGCTGATGGGTGTGCCGCAGCGGCGACACGGCTTTCCGGCCCTGCCGTACACCCAGACGTCGCGTCCGGGCCTGGTGTCGCCGGTGGTGGTGCGATTCCATCGATCCCGGTTGAGCCACAACATGTCGCGTGACCTCTGCACCACCCGGAGCGGATCCTTGATCTCGCCGACGGGTGTGGTGGGCAGATGCCCGAAGACGAAACAGATCTCGTTGGCGTAGACATTTCCGACGCCGGCCATCACCCGCTGGTCCAGCAGCGCCTCCGACAGCGCACGATCGGGGTCGGCGGCCAGATTCGCCGCCGCGATCCGAGGCTCCCAATCCACACCCAGCAGGTCCGGCCCGAGGTGCGCGACGGCGTCGACGTCGTGCGCCCGTTCGAGCACCTCGAGGACGCCCAGGTCGATGCCGGCGGCCTGCACGGCGTCAGCGCCCTCGCCGGCCTCCAGAATGATCCGGATGCGGTGGCCGGCGCGGCTGGGCCGGGAAACCGGGTTGACCTTCCAGCTGCCGTCCATCTTCAGGTGCGAATGGATGCTCGCCGCGCCGATGCGGATGAACAGGTGCTTGCCCCGGGTGAGCACCTCGTCGACGACGTCGCCTCTGAGGTCCACCGCGGCGTACCGCGGCACCCGGACGTCGCAACGCGTCACGGTCTTGCCGACCAGCCCCTCGCGCAGGGCGGTGGCGGTGCGGTAGACGGTGTCGCCCTCGGGCATCGCTGCGCTGCTCCTCGGTAGCGGTGGACGGATATGTCGAAACCTACCGGCCGCCCCATGCGCTCGACGTTCCGCAAACTTTCATTGAAGTTTCAATGGAAGAGATGAAGGGCGGTGACCGTTTGTGACGGATGGCCGCGCCGGCCTGCGTTCTGCCTGCAGGCACCGCTAGACTCAGCGCGGACCTGCGCGATCGCCAGGTGGGGTTGGGAACCTGGTGGGGATGGCAGTGGGCAAACATCGCAAGCATGCGCGTCGGATGAAGCTGGCGCCGGTGGTCACGACGGGTCTGGCGCTTCCAGTGGCCGGAGCGCTGGCCGCCGTGTACGCGACGAACCCGACCATTGCTGACGTGGGATTGGCCGCCGCTACGACGACCATATTCGTCGACGGCACGGTGTCGCCGTTCCTGACGGACAGGGATGATCCCCCCGGTTCGAATCCCCCTGGTTCCAACACGGGACGGATGACGAAGAGCTTCGACGGTCGTTACGACAATTTCCCGAACAACAAGTTCGTCGACTACCCCGGCTCTTTGGGGATTGTGAGCATCCTGAGCCATGGCCTCGGCGCACCGACGTTCGACGAGTCGGAGCAGGAAGCCGTCGACAAGCTCAAGACCGAGATCCTCGCTGACGAGAGCACCGAAACCCTCTACGTCGTCGGCTACTCGCAGGGCGCCAGCGCCGTGGTGCGGGCCATCAAGGACCTCGAAGCAGACGAGGAATCCGGCTACACCCCGGGCAACGTCGTCGTGATCCTCGCGGCCAACCCGCGGCGCAACGACGGCGGTCTGCTGACCCGGTTCCCCGCATTCACGCTGCCCCTCGTCGGCGCAACCTTCGGCGAAGGCACGACGTCCGGCGAGACGAAGATCATCCAGGTCACCAAGCAGTACGACGGGGTGGCCGACGCGCCGGTGTACTTCCTCAACCCGGTCGCCGATGCGAACGCGATCCTGGGCTACGTCTACCTGCACAGCGGCTACTACCAGGATGTGACAGCCACTGACGAACTGCCGGCCAACGGCGCAATCGTCACCGAATACGGCAACGTCACCGACATCTTGATCGAGAACAAGCCCGGCGACCTGCCGCTCACCATGCCGCTGAAGTCGATCGGCGTGCCGGACGAGGTCATCAAGGCGCTGGACCCCTTCCTTCGGGCGGTCATCGAAACCGCCTACGACCGTCCCGGACCCGGTGACGAGTTCCCCAGCGAGCCGGTGCGCTTCAAACTGTTGCCGGGCCCCGACCAGTGGGCAGGTGACGCACAGTCGGTCGCCGCCGGCGCCGTGCAGACCGTCCAGGCGCTGGGCTCTCTGGGATCGCCCGCGGCGACGTCGCAGGGCGGCGACAACGCGCGGACGACCGCCAACACGGCGCCGGCGCCCGCTACCACCGCGGCCGGCTCCGACCTCGGCGCGAAGACAGCCGTCGAGCCGGCGCCGCCGAAGAAGTCGTGGCGCATCAACCGCGTCAAGCCGGCAGCGACGACCGAGCCGACCGAGAAGTCGACGTCCGGGGGATACAAGCCCGGCGACGGACTCCGTTCGGTGCACGGCTCGGTGCGGAAGGCCGTCGAGTCCCTCACCCGCACGAAGTCGGACACCCGCGGCGCGCAGTCCCAGGACGATGCCGACTCCGAGGGCGCAGAGCGATCGGATGCCGGCAGCGGCACCGATCGTTCGTCTACTCCGGCGTCCTGAGGTAACTAGCGCAACCGCAGGCCGCGCGGCGTGCGGCTGAACCCGGCATCGGTCAGCGCCTGCTGCACCGCCGCGTGCTGACCACCGGCACCCGGATCGAGAACGGCAGCGCCGTCGACCTTCTCGACGAGTAGCGACGGCACCCGGCCCGCGGCGACCAGTTCGGCCAGCGCGGCGCCCGCCGCGTGGTGGGCCTCGGCGTCCTGGGTGAAGCTGAGCAGCGACCGGCCGCCGCGCTCGAGGAACCACGTCAGC
>NZ_JAUMSQ010000104.1:0-19646 GCF_030519285.1 Mycolicibacterium arseniciresistens | reverse complement strand
ACGGCACCCGGCCCGCGGCGACCAGTTCGGCCAGCGCGGCGCCCGCCGCGTGGTGGGCCTCGGCGTCCTGGGTGAAGCTGAGCAGCGACCGGCCGCCGCGCTCGAGGAACCACGTCAGCTGCCCGTCCACCAGGGCGACGAGCGCGCCGGCCTTGCGGCCCGGCCGGTGCGCGGCGTCTTCCCGTCCGTCCCCGTCGGCCGACCTGCGGGTGGGCCACGGCAGCGCCGCGCCGTACGGGTTGGCCGGATCGGCCGCGGCGAGCACCACCGCGTGGTACTCGGGCCGCTCCTTGTCCACGCCGTCGAGATAGGTCCGAAGCCGGTCGACGGTGGACGCCACCGCGAACTGCGCGCCACCGAGCGACTCCACGAAATAGCCGCGCTGGCAACGGCCGGCGTCCTCGAACGCGGTCAGCACCTTGTAGAGCATCGCGAATCCGCCGGGCACACCCTCCGCGGCGGCCGCGCCCTTGGTCAGCACCCCGTGCCGGCTCAGCAGCACGTCGGCGAGCAGATGCGCGCGCATCGTGGAGTCCGGTTCGGCGGCAGGCAGCGCCGACCACCGTCCGGCCACCGTCGGGTCCGACGTGCGGACCTGCGCATGCGCGACGCTGTAGCGACTCAACCGTGGCGCCCGCTGCCGCTGCCGGTGTGCCGGGGCGCCCGCCCGCCGACCGCCCGACCGCCTGGGGCCGGTCAGCTTCGCGCGCACCGGCGCGAATGTGTCACCGGTGACCCAGCCGGACCAGATCAGTTCCCACAGCGCCTGTTTCACCGAGTCGCCGTCATCGCCGGTGAGCTGGCGGAAGAAATACGCGCCGCCCCCGCCAAGGGTCTCCATGATCGCCCGGTGGGTGTCGGTGAACTCGATCTCCATCGGCGCGGTGAGCGTGAGCGGCGCCGAGTCGGCCGGGTGGAACGCGATCCAGCCGTCGCCGCTGCCGATCGGGCCCACCCCCGACCAGGTCACCTCGCCTGAGGCGAGCAGCTCGTCGAGCATGGCCGGCTGGTAGTCACGCACCCGCTGGGCGAACACCAGCGGCTCGATGGCCGACGCCGGTATCGGCGCCCCGGCGAGCTGGTCGATCACGGTCGCCAGGCCGTCGATCCCAGAGCTGTGCGTCGACCCGACCTGTTGCCAGGCCGGCAGGAAGCGGGCGTAGGCGGCGGTGCTGACCGGTTCGACCTGCGCGCGCAGCGCGGCCAGCGAGCGGCGCCGCAGGATCTTCAGAACGTCGGCGTCACACCACTGTTCGCCGCCGGCCGCGCCGGGTGACGCCACGTCGGTGAACTCTCCGCGCACCAGCTTCCCGTCGACCGCCATCCGGCCCAGCACGTCGGCGGCGACCCGGACCCCGAGGCCGAATCGCGCGGCGGCCTCACCGGTGGTGAACGGCCCGTTGGTGCGGGCGTAGCGGCCGAGCAGCTCGCCGAGCGGGTCGGTCACATTGGCCAGGAACGTCGCGGGCACTCCGACGGGCACCGCCACGCCGATCCCGTCGCGCAGCAGGCCGATGTCCTCGACGGTGACCCACCACGTGCGGTCGGCGAAATTCACCCGCAGAGCGCGCTTGGCGGCCAGCAGGCCGTCGAGCCAGCCGGCGACGTCGTCGGTGGTCGCGCGCTCGGCGACCTCGGCCTCGGTCAGTGGTCCGAGCAGCCGCAGCAGGTCGGCCACCCCTTCGGCGTCGCGGGCGCGCCGGTCCTCGGCGAGGTGCTGCAGCTGGCGGATGGTGGCGGCGATGACATCGGCGTCGAGCAGCTCGCGCAGTTCGACCCGGCCGAGCAGTTCGGCCAGCAGAACACTGTCCAATGACAGTGCGGCGGCGCGCCGCTCGGCCAGCGGGCTGTCGCCCTCGTACATGAACGCGCCGACGTAACCGAACAACAGCGACGCCGCGAACGGCGACGGCGTGGCCGTCTCGACCTCGACGATCCGCAGCCGGCGCTGAGCCACCCGGTGCATCAGCTCGGTCAGGGCGGGCACGTCGTACACGTCCTGCAGGACCTCGCGCACCGCCTCGAGCACGATCGGGAAGTCGGGGTACTTGCGGGCGACGTCGAGCAGCTGCGCCGCGCGCTGGCGCTGATGCCACAGCGGCGACCGCTTTCCCGGGTGGCGGCGCGGGAGCAGCAGAGCGCGGGCCGCGCATTCGCGGAAGCGCGAGGCGAACAGCGCCGAGCCGCCCACCTCGGCGGTGACGATCGGCTCGATCTCGTCGGCGTCGAAGACGAACAGGTCGGCGAACGAGATCGCCTCCCCAGAGGTGACATCGGTGTCCGGCAGCCGCACGATGATGCCGTCGTCGGAGGCGGTGGGTTTCTCGTCGATGCCGTAGCGCTCGCGCAGCCGTCGCCCGACCGCCAGCGCCAGCGGGCCGTGCACGCGCAGCCCGTAGGGGGAGTGCAGGATCACCCGCCAGTCACCGAGCTCATCGCGGAACCGCTCCACCACGAACGTGGTGTCGGTGGGCACCACACCGGTGGCCTCGCGCTGGTCGTCGAGCAACCGCCGCAGGTTGTCGGTGGCGTAGTCGTTGAAACCCATCGCCTGGCACCGCTTTACGTACTCGTCGGCGGGCAGCCCGGCCAGTTCGCCGGTGAACGCGCCGACGGCGGCGCCGAGCTCGGCCGGCCGGCCCACGCCGTCACCGCGCCAGAACGGCAGCCGCGCGGGCTGTCCTGGCGCCGGGACGACCAGCACCCGGTCATGGGTGATCTCGGTGATCCGCCAGCTGGTGGCCCCGAGCGAGATGACGTCGCCGGGGCGCGACTCGTAGACCATCTCCTCGTCGAGTTCGCCGACGCGCGAGGGCTTTTCGGAGTCGGTGGCGAGGTAGACGGTGAACAGACCGCGGTCGGGGATGGCGCCGCCGGAGGTGACGGCCAGCCGTTGCGCGCCGGGCCGTGCGGTCAGCGTGCCGGTGTCGCGGTCGTAGACCAGCCGCGGCCGCAGCTCGGCGAACTCGGCGGACGGGTACTTGCCCGACAACAGGTCGAGCGTGGCCTCGAACGCGCTGCGCGGCAGCGTCGCGAACGGTGCGCTGCGCCGGACGGCCTCGAACCAGCGGTCGGCGTCGAGCGGCTCGAGCGCGGCGGCCGCCACCGTCTGCTGGGCCAGCACGTCGAGCGGGTTCGCCGGCACCCGCATGGTCTCGATCGCGCCGGCCAGCATCCGCTGCACGGTCACCGCGCAGCCGATGAGGTCGGTGCGGTGCTTGGGGAACAGCACCCCCTGCGAGATCTCACCGACCTGGTGGCCGGCGCGCCCGATGCGCTGCAGCCCGCTGGCCACCGACGGCGGCGACTCCACCTGGATCACCAGGTCGACCGAGCCCATGTCGATGCCCAGTTCGAGGCTCGACGTCGCGACGACGGCCTTGAGCCGCCCGCTCTTGAGGTCGTCCTCGACGATCGCGCGCTGTTCCTTGCTCACCGACCCGTGGTGGGCCTTGGCGAGCAGCAGGTCCGCGCCCATCGACACCCCGCTGGCCATCACCTGCGCGGGTGCGCCGCCACCGACCTTCCCGTTGGGCTCGTTGCCGAGGTCGACGCCGGCACGCTCGGCGTGGATCTCGTTGAGCCGCGACGTCAGCCGTTCGGCGAGGCGGCGCGAGTTGGCGAACACGATCGACGAGCGGTGCGCCTCGATCAGGTCGACGATCTGCTCCTCGACGTCGGGCCAGATCGTGTTGTTCTCGAGGTCGGCCATGTCCGGCACCGGGACCTGCACCGCAAGGTCGAACGTCTTGGTCGCGGGCGGCGCGACGACGGTGGCCGGCGCCTGTCCGGACAGGAACCGGGCGACCTCCTCGGGCGGCCGCACGGTCGCCGACAGCCCGATCCGCTGCGCGGGACGGTCCAACAACTGGTCCAGCCGCTCCAGGGACACCGCGAGGTGGGCGCCGCGCTTGGTGGCCGCCACGGCGTGCACCTCGTCGACGATCACCGTCTGCACCTCGGCCAGCGTGTCGCGGGCGGCGGAGGTGAGCATCAGGAACAGCGACTCGGGAGTGGTGATGAGGATGTCGGGCGGGCGGGTGATCAGTTCCCGGCGCTGCGCGGGTGTGGTGTCACCGGAGCGCACGCCGACGCTGATGTCGGGCGCGGGCATGCCGTGCCGCTCGGCGATGCGGGCGATGCCGGTCAGCGGGGTGCGCAGGTTGCGTTCGACGTCGACGGCCAGCGCCTTGAGCGGCGAGACGTAGAGCACCCGGGTGCCCGCCGTCGCCGGGCGGGGTTCGGCCTCGGCGAGCCGGTCGATGGCCCACAGGAACGCCGCAAGCGTCTTGCCGGAGCCGGTGGGTGCGATGACCAGCGTGTTGTGCCCGTCGGCGATGGCCTCCCAGGCCTGGGTCTGCGCGTCGGTGGGCGCCGGGAAGGTGCCCGTGAACCACTCCCGCGTCAGCGCACTGAAGCGGGCGAGCGGATCGGTCTGGACAGCCACCCCACCATGGTGCCCCCACCCACCGACATGTCGTCCCGACGAGGTCAGGCGCGCACGTCGGCGGGCAGCGGCCGGCCCTTCTCGACCAGTTCCTCGCCGCGGTCGTAGTCGTCGTCGGCGTTGTGGGTCAGCACGCCGACGACCGCGCCCCCGCGCTCGTACCAGACCGTGAAGCCGTCCTCGCGCTCGACGAAATGTGCCTCGTCGTGGCCGTCGCCCCACGCGTGGTACTTCAGCGTCGCCTCGCCGATCGTCGTCCAGAATCCCGGCACCGAGGACCACTGATCGGCGGCGCCGGCGGCGTTGGCGCCCGCGACGGCGCCCTGATCCACCGCGTCCTGCCAGTGCTCGACCGCGATGCGGCGGCCTGCCGCGGCATTGTGTGCCCAGGCCACGTCGCCTGCCGCGAACACGCCGTCGGCCGATGTCCGCATGCCGCCGTCGACCCGGACCCGCCCGTCGTCGACGGCGAGTCCGGCGGATTCGGCGAGCGTCGACCGCGGGTGGACGCCGGTGGCCGCCAGGATCAGGTCGGCGGAGATGGAGGTGCCGTCATCGAGGCGGACGGCGCCGTTCTCGACGGCCTCGACCTTGACGCTGCCGGTGTAGCGGGCGCCCGCTGCGGTCAGCATGTCGACGATCCGGGCGCCCGCCCGTTCCCCGAGACGTTTGGCCTGCGGCGCGGCGCTGGGCGCGACGAGGGTCGCCGAGACGCCGCGCATGGCCAGTGAGGCGGCCGCCTCACAGCCGATGAAGCCGGCGCCGATCACCACCGCCGACGTCGAGCGCTCCGCGGTCTCGCGCAGGCGCTGTGCGTCGGCCATCGAGCGCAGCAGCAGCGTGGTATCGCCGCCCGGAAACGACGGCGCGACCGGGCCGGCGCCGCTGGCCAGCACCAGCGAGCGGTACGGGTAGGTCGTCCCGTCCACCCGCACGGTGCGTTCTGCCACATCGATGGCGTCCACCCGGGAACTCCGCACGATCTGCACGTCGTTCTCGGAGAACCAGTCGGCGGGATGCAGCTCCGCGTCGCCGGCTTCGGCCTCCCCGCGCAGGAACTCCTTGCTCAGGGGCGGCCGCTGATAGGGCAGCGCGGCGTCCTCGGTGATGATGGTGACGGGCGAGCGTGAATCCCGTTGCCGGAAGGCCTCCGCGGCGCTCACACCGGCCGGCCCGCTGCCGATGACGATCAGTCCTGGCGAAGTCATCCCGCCCGACTACCCCGTCGCGGGCGCGTTCACTCCGGTTCACTCACCGGTGTAGCTGCACGGTGGCGTTTCCGCCGTTGCGTTTAGCGTCGAACATCGCACGGTCGGCACGCTCGATCATGGTGTCGAGCAGCGCCACCGCATCGACCCGGCGTGCGGCGGAGCCGGTGACCGCGGTGCTGGCGATGCCGACGCTTGCGGTGATCGCGTACTCCGTCGGTGCGGCGATCGCGTCACGGACGCGGTCGAAGTCCTGCGCGGCGCGGCTGTGCGGCTCCGCCAGGTCGACGATGACGAACTCCTCGCCGCCGAGGCGCGCCACCAGTGCGCTGCCGCGAACCGCGGACTTGATCCGGCGCGCGCAACGGATCAGGACCGCATCGCCCACCGTGTGACCGAATCTGTCGTTGATCGCTTTGAAGCGATCCAGGTCGACGACCATCACGGTCACCTCGCTGTTCGTCGTGGCGGCGTCGCGCACGAGGTCTTCGACCTGCGCGTGCAGGCCGCGCCGGTTGAGGAGGCCGGTCAGCGGATCGGTGACGGATTCGTTGGCGTCGTTGCGCAGCGCCCAGATCGCGGCTTGGATGCCCAGCGGTGTGCCGACCACCAGTGCCACCGAGACAACCGTCTTCACGGTGAATCCGGTGACGTCGAGTTGCGCTTCGGCGGCGAGGTGCACGGCGAAGGCGGCCACGGTCGCGAGGATCCACACCACATGACTGGCAAGCGCTTTCGGGCCGTCGAAGAAGATCAGGTACACCGACAGCATGGTGAAGAAGCTGAACCCGAACGATGCCAGCACCCAGTTGGTATCGAGCAGCACCATCGCGGTGATGGCGATGTCGGCGGATATGACGAATGCGAGGGACATTCGCCGCGACGGCCACTCCCGGCACACCCAGACCCATGCCCAGAAGGCTTGCAGCGCGACGAACACGGCCACGGCGACCTGCGACGCGACGGTGCTCGCAGACGGCAACAGGATGACGGCCGAGATGACCGCGTCCAGTCCCGTGCCGACTCCGATCAGGATCTGGACCGCTCCCGACATCGCCCGTCTGAAGTACTGAACCTGCGCGGGGTAGTCGATCGGCGAACTCCACCACTCGCGGACGAGGCGGCCGAACACGACACCTCTCTCATACGCCAGCAACCCGAACCCCCAACGCGGCACTCACCAACGACCTGTGCAGTGCCGCCCGGTCGACGAGACCGCGCCCGTGGCACAGCAACTAATTTTCGGGGATGTTAGCGCCTGATGGCTCGTGATGGTCCACTCCTGTTGAGCCCGCGTCATCCGAACAACACCTCGAGTCTCACGGCTCCGGAGGGGTCAGCATGCGGGTGAGGAGCTGACGCGCGACCTTGGTGACCAGGGCGCGGTCATTGGTGAGCGCCACATCGAAACGCCGGTCGGTGCAGGTGCTCGCGGGCCCGGGATCGGTGACTTCACGGGACACCAGAGCGGCAGAGATGTTCGCCCCCAACGCGAGGACGATCCACTGGCTCTCGAGAGAATCGCCGTCCGCGAGTGGCACGCCTCTGATGCCGCCGCCGAGGTCGTCGGCGACGTCGCGGCCGAAGACGGCGACCAACGGGCTGTGTGTCGCGAGACGTCGATAGCGGGTCCGGGTGTCTCCGGTGAAGAATCGTGCGTCTTGCAGGGCGGCGAGCACCATCGGGGGATCGGGGGCCTCCAGCGCCTGTTGTTCGAGCGATAACGACAGAGCGAGGACCGTGTCCCTGCGTTGCCGGCGGAGAACCGGATTGCCTCCCACCGCCGCGAACGGAGATCCCGGATCGACGCATGGCGATTGTGTCCTGATCGCCGGCGGCAGCACACCGGGGCTCGCCCCGGAGCTCAACGGGCCGGGACGCCCGAACCGGAAGCCCTGTCCCAACGTCGCGCCCAGCGCCAGCGCGCGATGGAGATGCTCGGCCGTCTCGATCCCCTCGGCCAGCACGAGCGCGCCTGCGTGCTCGTGGTGTGCCAGCACTGCAGCCCACGTCCTTGCCTGCCGATAGTGGGGTTGTGACTGCACGAGCGCGAGGTCGAGCTTGATCACATCAGGCGCCAGCACGTCGAGCAGTGCCAGTGAGTTCAGATCCGCGCCGACATCGTCGAGCGCGAAGGCGAACCCGTCCATCCGCATCGCCACCACCTTCCGCAGGAGGTCGGGCGGGTGGGCGAGCAGGCTGCGTTCGGTCACTTCGAAGACGATCTGAAAGCGTTCGGCGCCGTGCGTCAGTATCGGGCTGTCGGCACGGCTGAGGTACGGCGTCGTCGCCTCGCAGTTGATGAACACCGCGCTGCCCGGCGGCAGGCCGGCATCCAGCGCGCCGATGACAGCCGTCTCGATGCACATTCGCTCCAGCGCACCCGCCCGGCCGATTCGCGCGGCATGGGCGAAGACGTCGCCGGCGTCCCCGCCGCCGAGGTGATCCCACCGTGCCAGGGCCTCGAACCCGACCCGTTCCCCGCCGGGCAGCGAGACGATGGGCTGGAAGACCGCCTCGAGGCCGTCGCCGGCGGCCGCAGCGTCCAGCTCGCGGCGCGACGGTGGTGATGCGGTTTCGGCGGGCCTCACGAGGGGCTCGCGCAACGGACCACGTACCTGCGCACGTCGCTCCTGCCCTCGGTGGCTGATCGATGCAACTGATTGCTGATATTGCCAGACGGGGCGCTTCACCGACGCCGGATACGCGACCGGTCCGTGGTGTGGTCGTGGAAGGCATGGCGTACCGCTGCGGCGAGCGCGGCGCGGCGGCGCTCGTGCGCGGCGCGGGGCTCCCGTGCCGACGCGGTGACCTGAAGCGACGCCGGCGACCAGCTCAACGCGATCGCGGTCAGCATGGACAGCACGTCGACCGGGTCGAGCGACGGATCGATGTCGCCGGCTTCCTGCGCTGAGCGGATGAGCGCGTGCTTCTCGGCGTCCCGCCCGCCGGGCAGCAGGTCGCCGGTGGGTACCCGCTCCAACCGCATCCACGCGGCGAGCCGGACCAGCGCGGGACGCCTGAGGCAGATGTCGTAGAGCGCGACGGCGTAAGCGGCCAGATCGCTTGCGTCGAGCGGCACTTCGTCGACCAGCCAGGCGACGTGGTGTTCGAAGACCGCGTCGAAGAGGCGGTCCTTGCTGCCGAAGTACTGGTACAGCTGCGCCTTGTTCGACCGGGCTGCGGCCACGATCCGGTCCACCCGGGCGCCCGCGATGCCGCGTTCGGCGAATTCGGCCGCCGCCGCGTCCATCAGGCGTCGTCGGGTGGCCTCGCCACGAGCGGTAGGCGCCGTCTGCATGGGCCGAGAGTAGACCGACTGGTTGGTTTGACGCAGCACCCGTGGCATAGTTCAAACAGACTAGTTGGTTTATTACAGGGAGAGTGACGATGGCGAGACGAGTCCGAGGGTTGGCCGCCCACGCAGCCGGCCGGCCGTTGGCCGAGTGGGACTTCGAACGCCGCGATCTGCGACCCGACGATCTCGCGGTCCGCATCACCTACTGCGGGATCTGCCACACCGACCTCCATGCGTGGCACGGAGAACCGGCCTACGGCGACACATTCCCGCTCGTCCCCGGTCACGAGTTCGTCGGCGAGGTCACCGCGATCGGCGACGCGGTGAGTGGGTTCACCGTCGGTGACGCCGTGGCAGTCGGCAACATCGTGGATTCCTGCGGAGTGTGCGGGATGTGCACCGGCGGTCACGAGCAGTTCTGCGACGAGTTCCCGACCCTGACCTACGGCGGGATCGACCGGCGCGACGGACGTCCCACCCATGGCGCCTATTCGACGGAATACGTCGTCACCGAGGGCTTCGCCTACCACCTTCCCGACGGATTGGACCCGGCAGGCGTGGCACCGCTGATGTGCGCCGGCATCACGGTGTGGGAACCGATGGAGCAGTGGGAGGTCGGACCCGGGATGTCGGTGGGAGTGGTCGGCCTCGGTGGCCTGGGCCATCTCGCCGTGAAGTTCGCCTCGGCGCTCGGCGCTGAGGTCGACCTGTTCACCACATCACCGGCCAAAGCGGACGCCGCGCGACGTCTCGGCGTCCGCCGGGTGGTGGTGTCCACGGACAGCGAGCAGATGGCCGAGGCGCGGAATCGCTACGACTTCATCATCGACACGGTGGCCGTCGCCCACGACCTGTCCGGCTACTCGCTCGCCCTGAAGTACGGCGGCACACTGTGTCTCGTGGGGGCGTTGGAGTCGACGTCGGTAAACCCGCTGACCATGCTCGGCCGCAACCTCACGGTCGCTGGGGGCGGCGGCCGGCCTGCCACCCGGCGCATGCTGCAATTCGCCGCCGAGCACGGCATCACCGCTGACGTCGAGGTGCTGCCGACATCGGCGATCGGTGACGCCTTCGATCGGCTGGCCCGCAACGACGTCGAGTTCCGGTTCAGCCTCGATGTGGCCCAGCTGACTCAGGACGGGACGTAGCGCAGATCGGTGTGACCGTCACGTGAGACGCTAGGCGTCGCTTGCACGTCGACGATCGGCGGTTGGACACCGAACTATGCGAACTCACCGGCGCGACCATCCGGCCCTGCCGCACCCGCCGTGGCGCGTCCCTCTGCTGGGTGACGTGTTCGGCTTCCACGCCGACACCCCGAGTCAGTCGGCGGTCGACATGGCGCGGCTGGGGCCGATCTTCGAGTTCACGTTCCTCGGCGCACGCTGGGTGATCGCCGCCGCCGCCGACGTGGTCACCGACCTCAACGACGAGTCGCGATTCTGCAAGCACATCGGGCCCGACATCGAGGCGCTGCGGGTGATCGGCGGCGACGGGCTGTTCACCGCGTACAACGACGAGCCGAACTGGCGTCGTGCCCACGACCTGCTGATGCCGGCCTTCAGCCAGGCCGCCATGCGGCGCTACCACTCGGTCATGCTCGACGTCACCGCCGAACTCACCGCCCGCTGGGACGACCGGGCGAGTGAGGGCAGCACGGTCGACGTCTCGGCGGACACCACGCGTGCCACCCTGGAGACCATCGGCCGCTGCGCGGCCGGATACTCCTTCGGCTGCTTCGCCACCGAGCAGACCCACCCATTCGTCGACCACATGGTCGCGGCGCTCAAGGGTTCGGACTACGTGGGCGTGCTGCGGGAGACCTTCCTGCCCGACGCCGTCACCCGCCTCGCCGAGCGCCGGGTGCGCCGCCACGCGGCCTATCTGCACGGCCTGGCCGACGAGATCGTGGCCGAACGCCGCGCCGTCGGCCTGGGCCGCCACGACGACCTGCTCGACACGATGCTCGGCTCCGATCTCGACGCCGCCAACATCCGCTATCAGCTGCTCAACTTCCTCATCGCGGGTCACGAAACCACCTCGGGCGCAATGTCATTCGCGCTGTACTACTTGGCGCAGCACCCGGACGTGGCGGCCAGGGCGCGCGCCGAGGTGTCCGAGGTGTGGGGCGAGGACGAACGCCCGGACTTCGACCGGATCGCCAAGCTGCGCTACGTGCGCCGCGTGCTCGACGAATCGCTGCGGCTGCAGCCGACGGTGCCCGGTTACTACCGCGCCGCCCGCGCCGACACCGTGCTCGGCGGTGTGCATCCGATGAGGGCAGGTGACTGGGCGCTCGCGCTGACCGCCACCCTGCACCGCGACCCCCGGTGGGGCCCCGACCCGGACGCGTTCGACCCGGACCGGTTCGCGCCCGAGCGGGTCCGGGCCCGCCCCGGCGGGTTGTACAAGCCGTTCGGCACCGGCGAACGGTCTTGCATCGGACGGCAGTTCGCGCTGCACGAGGGCGTACTGATGCTGGCCGCGCTGATCCGGCGCTACGACCTCATGCCCGAACCCGGCTACGAATTGCAGGTCGCCGAGCGGCTGACGATGATGCCGCGCGACTTCCGGCTGGAACTGCAGCGCCGCTAGTCCGTGCGCAGCGAACGTTGGTAGCGCCGCATCCCGGTGATCCAGCGGTCGTGGTCGGCCGCCTTCTGCGCCACCATCCCCGCGACCTCCGGATGCGGCAGCACCCGGAACGCGCCGTCGCGCACCGCCGCGACGGTCTGCCTCGCGACGTCGGCCGGTTCGACGACGGTGCCCGCGTTGACGACGGAGTCCGCGCTCAGGCGTACCGCGGTGTCGGCGGATGCTCGGATCGTCTGCAGCAGCGCCGTGTCCACGCCCATCGGGCAGACGCAGGTGACCCCGACGCCGTCGTCGCCGTAGGTGATGGCGAGCCACTCGGCGAACCCCACGGCGGCGTGCTTGCTCACCGCGTACCCGGCCGCGCCGATCTGGGTGAGCAGCCCTGCCGCTGATGCCACCGCCACGAAGTGCCCGCTGCCGCGCTGTAACCACTCGGGCACCAGCGCGGTGGCGGCGCGGATGTGGGCGCGCAGGTTGATGTCGAGGATCCGGTCCCAGTCGCGCTCGTCGCCGAGGCCGGGTGCGCCGATGATGCCGGCGTTGGCGACATAGCAGTCCACCGGACCGAACTCGGTGCGGGCCTTGTCGATCAACGCGGCGATGTCGTCGGCGTCCGCGGCGTCCGCGCGCATCGCGACGACCCGCCCACCCACCTCGGCTGCGGTGGCCTGCACGCCCGCCGCGTCGATGTCACCGGCCACGACGGCGGCGCCGTGCGCCGCGAATTCGGCGGCCAGTGCCCGGCCGATGCCGGACCCCGCCCCGGTGACGATGACGACGCTGCCTTCGATCTGCATGCCACCAGTCTCGCCGGTTACCGGTCTCGCGATGCGGGTACTCCCCGTGTTTATCGATGAGGCAGGTGATGACCATGAACATCGTCCGCAGTACGGCGCGATTCGTCGCCGGCACCGCGAGCGCCGCCACGGCGGCGGCCGGCGCGGTGAGCGGAGCCGCGATCAACGGCATCGTCGGTGGCGTCACCGGCACCGCCGCCGGAATCCGCAACGGGCTCAGAGACGGATCACACTCCACGCCTGCGGCGTTGCTGACGTTCGGTGCGGTCGGCGCCGCGGGGCTGGTCGAGTGGCCGGTGCTGGTGACCGTCGGCGGTGTCGCGCTGGTCGCGCGCCGGCTGGGCGGGCGGGGGAGTGCGCCGCCACCGTCGCCGGCTCCCACGGTTCGCGTGCTCACGCCGGTGCGGGACCCCGCTCCGGTGAGGCAAACTGCCGCACCGGCGAGGCCGGCGCCCGCCGCCAAGAAGGCACCCGCGAAGAAGGCGCCCGCCAAGAAGACTCCCGCGAAGAAGACTCCTGCGAAGAAGGCCGCCAGGAAGACCCCTGCCAAGACGTCGGCGGCCAAGAAGTCCGCCGCCAAGAAGTCCAGTTAGTCCGACACCGCGATTTCGGCGCGTCTACGTTCACTCAGCGAACGGGAGCGCGCCGAAACCACCCGGTGGCTAGCCGAAGTGCACGCCCTGCGCCAGCGGTAGCTCCGACGAGTAGTTGACGGTGTTGGTCGCCCGGCGCATGTAGGCCTTCCACGAGTCCGATCCGGATTCGCGGCCGCCGCCCGTCTGCTTCTCGCCGCCGAACGCCCCGCCGATCTCGGCGCCCGAGGTGCCGATGTTGACGTTGGCGATGCCGCAGTCCGAGCCGTCGGCGGCCAGGAACCGCTCGGCCTCCCGCACGTCGAGGGTGAAGATCGCCGACGAAAGACCCTGCGGCACCGCGTTGTTGAGCGCGATGGCCTCGTCGAGCTCGTCGTAGGTGAGCACGTAGAGGATCGGCGCGAAGGTCTCGGTGTGCACCAGGTCGGTCTGCGCGGGCATCCGCACGACGGCGGGCGTCACGTAGAACGAGGTGTCGCCCGCGTCTCCGTCGAACATGCACCGCTCGCCACCGAAGACCTCGCCGCCGTCGGCGCGGGCCTGCTCGAGGGCTCCGACCATGTCCCGGTACGCGGTTTCGTGGATCAGCGGCCCGACCAGAGTGCCGTCGACGCTCGGATCGCCCACCGGCAACTGGCGATACGCGGCGACGATGCGGTCGACGAGCTCGTCGGCCACCGACCGGTGCACGATCAGTCTGCGCATCGTCGTGCAGCGCTGCCCCGCCGTGCCCGCCGCGGAGAACACGATCGCGCGGACGGCGAGATCCAGGTCCGCCGAGGGTGTCACGATCGCGGCATTGTTGCCGCCGAGCTCCAACAGCACCTTGCCGAACCGCTGGGCAACCCGCGGTCCGACCTCGCGGCCCATCCGCACCGAACCGGTCGCCGAGACCAGGGCGACGCGCGGATCGTCGATGAGCCGCTCGCCGACCTCACGCCCGCCCAGCACCAGCCGGCTGACCGCAGGTGGCGCGCCGACGTCGGCCGCCGCCCGCTCGATCAGTGCCTGACAGGCCAGCGCCGTCAACGGGGTGAGCTCTGAGGGCTTCCACACCACGGTGTCGCCGCACACCAGTGCCACGGCGGTGTTCCACGCCCACACGGCCACCGGGAAGTTGAACGCCGTGACGACGCCGACGACGCCGAGCGGGTGCCAGTTCTCCATGAGCCGGTGGCCGGGCCGCTCGGAGGCGATGGTGCGGCCGTAGAGCTGCCGCGACAAACCCACTGCGAACTGGCAGATGTCGATCATCTCCTGCACCTCGCCGAGGGCCTCGGCGCCGATCTTGCCTGCCTCGACGGTCACCAGGGCGGCGAGGTCGGACTTGTGCTCGACGAGGAGTTCACCCAGCCGCGCCACCAGGGCGCCGCGCACCGGGGCAGGCGTCGTGCGCCACACCGTGAACGCCTGCGCCGCCTCGGCGATGGCGGCGTCGGTCTCCGGGCCGGTGGTCTCGGTGACGGTGCCGAGCACCTCGCCGGTGATCGGCGTGCTCGCGGGCAGGCCGGGTGCGCCGGGTTCGCCGAGCTCGACACGGGAGCCGATGGCGCGCAACGCGTCCGCCACCCGGGCGCGCAATTCAGCCGCCGTCGGCAGCGGCGCCGTGGTGGTCGTTGTGGTCATGATGTCCCTTCTTCCCGGGGTGTGGAGCGATACAGTGCGGCCATGGTCGATGCCGACGAACATCCGCACCGGTCGGCGCCGCTCGACGAGATCGACCGGATCCTGGCCCGCGAGCTGGTGGCCGACGGGCGGGCCACGCTGGCCCACCTCGCGGCGAGCGCCGGCCTGTCGGTGTCGGCTGTGCAGTCACGTGTGCGCAGGCTGGAATCGCGCGGCGTCGTCACCGGGTACCAGGCTCGGCTGAGCCCGGAGGCGGTCGGCCACCAACTGTCCGCGTTCGTCGCCATCACCCCTCTCGATCCGTCCCAGCCCGATGATGCGCCCACCCGGCTCGAGCACATAGCGGCCATCGAGTCCTGCCATTCGGTGGCCGGCGACGAGAGCTACGTGCTGCTGGTGCGGGTCGGCTCGGCGCGGGCGCTCGAAGACCTGCTCCAGGAGATCCGCACCGCGGCGAATGTTCGCACTCGAAGCACGGTCATCCTACAGACATTTTACGAGGGACGGCAAAGCGTGCCGTAATTATTCCTGTTGCGGTGCCGGATCAGCTGATTTTTCCGTGGAGCGGCCGCTGATCAGAGCGTGGCCCGCACCGATCGCCACCGCCACCGGCCACTCCACGAGTTCGACCGCCACCAGCGCCGCCAATGCCCCGTAGAAGGCCAGCTGGTCGGGGCGCGGGAAGGGCACCCGGCCGAGCACGGGCAGCTGGAGTGCGAAGCGGTCCGCGCCCGCGACGCGACGTGCGGTCTCCCGATGGGAATCCCCGTTCTCGGTCACCTGTTCGTCACCTTCCGTT
The DNA here is from genome assembly GCF_030519285.1 of Mycolicibacterium arseniciresistens. Lineage (NCBI taxonomy): Bacteria > Bacillati > Actinomycetota > Actinomycetes > Mycobacteriales > Mycobacteriaceae > Mycobacterium > Mycolicibacterium arseniciresistens. The sequence continues at coordinate 4,283 of NZ_JAUMSQ010000104.1, read as the reverse complement.
GTCCGCTCTGTGGCGTGTCCCTCACCGGAGCGGCGATCGCGGCCTCTACCTTGCGAAGTCATGGGCAACCTACTTGCCGGACTCGGACAGGACGCGCTCCTCGGCGGCGCGGTCCGCGTCCTCACCCCGCCGCTGTGCGACCTCTACGCCCTGCTCGTGCGGGCCGGCGTGGTCGTCATCGAGGACGACTGAACCGATTCCGGTGAACCGGGCGAGCAGACCCGGGGCCACCGCCGACGCGGCCGTGGCCGCCAGCGCCGCCGCGAAGGCCTGACCCCACGCCACCGGGCCGACCGGTGTGCAGCCGAACAGGTGGCTGATCCCCGGCACGCTGATGACACCGATCATCACCGCGAACGTGCCCACGTTGGTGGCCACCACCAGCGGTGCACGCGAGTCGATCAGCGTCTGCAGCATCTGCGTGGACACCAGCCCGATCAGGGCGGCCGTCGCGGCGCGGCGCTGCGTCCCGGTGAGCCTTGCCATCATCCACGCCGCGGTGGCGCCGCCGGTGGTGGCCGCGCCACGAATGGCGATGGCGCGCCACATCGCGTCCTCGTCACGGTCGGCCTGCCCGTTCTCGACCTGCTGACTGACCGCCAGCGCCGCCGCCGGCAGCGCATCGGTGAGCATGTTGACCAGCAGCATCTGCCGGGCATTGAGCACCGATCGGCCGGTCAGCAGCGAACTGATCAGTGCGAAGCACACCTCACCGGCGTTGCCGCCCAACAGCACCGACACCGCCGACTGCACACGGCGCCACAGCTGGTTGCCCTCGTCGATCGCGTCGAGCAGCGCCTCGATGTGCCCGTCGAGCAGCATCACGTCCGCGGCGGTGCGGGCCGGATCGCTGCCACGGGCCGCCACCCCGACGCCCACACTGGCCGCCCGGATCGCCGCGGCGTCGTTCGCGCCGTCGCCGACCATCGCCGTCACCAGGTCGATGCGTTCGAGCGCCTGCACCACGTCGATCTTGTGCTCCGGCGACATCCGGGCGAACACCACGCGGTGGGCCACCGCGTCGGCCCGCTCCTCGGCCGACATGTTCTCCCAGGCGTCGCCGGTGACGACGTCGTCCGGGTCGACGTCGAGTCCGAGGTCGTTGGCCACGACGGCCGCGGTGACGGGGTGGTCACCGGTGAGCAGGCGCACCCCGACGCCGCGCTCGTCGAGCTGCGCCAGCAGATCGCTGGCGGCGGGACGCAGCGTGTCCGCCAGACCGACCACCCCCACGGGCCGCAGATTGCTGCCGCACATCCGCTCGAACCACTCCGGATCCGCGGCCGCCGCCCGGGCCTCCTCGTCACTCAGCTCGCGTTCGGCGACGGCGAGCACCCGCAGCCCATCGGCGGTCATCTCGTCCAGCAGCCGCGACATCTCGGCGTCGTCGCCGGCGAGCCCGGCGAGGATCCGCTCGGGTGCGCCCTTGATGGTCAGCCGGGCGCCGGTGAGCGCCGCGGCGAACGGACGGCCGGACTGGAAGGGCAGCACCGCATCCGTCACTGCGCTGCCGTCGACGTCTGCGGCTCGCAGGATGGCGTCGTCGGTGGCGTGTTCGGTGCGCTGCCCGTTCTTGACGACGATCGTGGCCGCCGCGCCGGCGAGCACGTCGTCCTCGGTGCGTCCCTGGACGGCACGAAGGGCCTTGACCTGCAACCGGTTCTCACTGAGGGTGCCGGTCTTGTCGAAGCAGACCACCTTCACCCGGGCCATCGCCTCGATCGAGTGCGGATTGCGGATCAGCACCGACTCTCCGGAGAGCCTGCGCGCCGCGGCCAGCTGCGCCAGCGTCGCGACCAGCGGCAGCCCCTCGGGCACGGCGGCGACCACCACGCCGACCGCACTGGACACCGACTCGCGCAGCGGGGTGCGGCGCAGCATGCTCAACACCGCCACCAGGGCGCCGCCGCCGAGACTCCACGGCAGTGCGCGGCCGGTGATGCGGCGCAGCTGGGCCTGCAGCCCGATCTCGCGGGACTTCGAGGGCGTCATCGCCATGGCGCGTTGCATCTCGGAGGCGGAGCCCACCGCGGTGACGATGCCGACCGCCGTGCCCGCCACGACGGTCGATCCGGCGTAGAGCATGCCCGCGCGCTCGGCCAGCGGTGCTCCCGGCGTCGCACCGGTCTGCTTGGCCACCGGCAGCGACTCGCCGGTCAATGACGACTCGTCGACCTCGACGTTGGTCGCCTCGATGACCCGGGCGTCGGCGGGAACGACCTCGCCCGAACGGATCTCGATGACGTCACCGGGCCGCAGCCGGATGGCGGGCACCTCCTCGTCGGCGCCGTCGGCGGTGCGCCGGCGCGCCGGTGGGTCCTGCACGGCGAGCAGGCGACGCAGCACCCGCTCGGCGTGCACCTGCTGTTCGGCCGACAGCGCCGCATTGCCCAGCAGCACACTGCTGACGAGGGCGGCGTCGAAGGGTGAGCCGAGCAGGGCGCTGGCCATCGCACCGGTCAGCAGGATCGGTGTCAGCGGGTCAGCCAGGTTGGTCCGCATGGCACCGACGAAATCGCTTGTCAGCCGCCATGTTCCGGCGGCCGCGCGACGCAGCGGCATCGGCACCGGAATGCCCGTGGTGTCGCCGGACCCGGATTCGGCGGGCTGGGGCAGCAGGTCGCGCACCTCGTCGACCGGCAGCGCATGCCAGTCGTGGCCGGGTTCGGGGTTGGGCAGCGGGTCCGACATCACCCGGTTGCCCGCGGCGTAGCCGGACAGCAACCCGGCCATCGCGCTGGCGTGGACCGAGACGGGGCCGCGGCCGGGCACGCCGGGGATCAGCATCAGCGCACCGAGCGATGAACCCGACAGCGACAGCCGAACGCCCTTGTCGCTGGCGTCGCGCGCGGCGGGCAGGGCGTGCAGCAACCGCCATACCCCGGTGAGGTCCTCGACAAGTAGGTCAGCACTCCAGACCGGCGGCCTACCGTCCCGGATGACACCGACGGTGACGTCCGCGCCGTGGGGCGTCGTCATGTCGGCGGTGCTGAGCAGCGCGACGGTGGCGCCGTCGGCCTTCGCCGCCGAGACGGCTTCGGCGAGTGCGTCGTCGATAGACTCGCCAACCGGGTGCAGATGATCGAATCCCTGTGCCAGAGAACGCAATCCGTCATCGGCGATGGACACCACCCGGGGCCTGGACCGGCGCGCCTCGGCCACCACCGCCGCCGCGTGCGGATCACGGACATGGCTGACGAGCACCTCGCCGTCGTCGCCGGCGTCCGGTATGTCCGCCACGGAATGCCAACCGGCGTCCAGCTTTCCGTCGGCAAGAGCCCGGCGCGCGGCGTCCCACGCGCGGCTGCGGCCGGAGTCGGTGACGCCGCGGACCCGGCTGACCATGAGCTCCTCGGTGTGCAGCGCGCGCGGATCGACGATCACGGTGTCGACACGATCCAGGCTGCGCAGCGCCCGCGGATGGAGCACCAAGCCGCCATGGCGCGCGGTGAGTCCGCGACTCAGCGCGCAGGCGAACGCCTCCCGCGTGGTGCGCACGGCCTTGGGCGCGGCCACCACCGCTGCCTCGCCCGCTGTCGCGAGGCTGCCCGACAGCAGGCCCAGAGCCACGCCCGCACCGGCGCCCACGGTGGCGGCCCGGTCGGCGTAGTGGTCGGCCCGGCCTTCCCCGGGTGCGACGCGGCTCGTCGGCGGGCGGTCGTGATCCGCGTGGCGGGCCAGCCGCGGTTCGTGCCGGCGCCACGCCAACCGGTCGTTCCACGCCTCGGCGGCCAGCATCGTGCGCTGGGCCGACTCCGCGGCGGCGGACACCGGCGAGACGGCAAGGGCGGCTGCGGCGGCGTGCACGGTGGCGAAGAACAGGTCCGTGCCGTCGGGGCCGAGCCGGCCCTCGACCTGCTTGCGCAGCCGCGGCATGTGATCGGTGAGGGTCGGCAGGGCGGACACGACGTCGGGCAGGCCCCGCAGCCGCAGCACGGTGCCGGTCACCGAGAGGCCGAGACCAGCAAGGGCGACGGCGGCACCGGCAGTGCGCGCCGCCAGCACCGCATCGTCACCCGGGAGGTTCACCGGCCTGCTGCGGCGGGCGTCCGCATCGGCGGCGCGCTCGGCCTCGTCGACGGCACGCAGCAGCGCGGGCAGTGACGGTCCGTCGTCGTCGATGCTCACCACGATGCGCGAGACCGTCGTGTTGAGCGACACCGACCGCACGCCGGTCATCCCCTTCACGGCCCGGACGACTTCGGCGGCGACGGCCTTGCCGTGCGGCCCGCCGAGTCCACGCACCTCGACCCAGCAGCGGCCACCGCGGGCCTGGCACCGGC
>NZ_JAUMSQ010000103.1:0-25161 GCF_030519285.1 Mycolicibacterium arseniciresistens | reverse complement strand
GGGCACCAGCACGTCGCTGCCGCCCCGCTCGTTGACCGCGGCGCGCGGCGGTGCGTCGGCGCGCAGCGCGAGCGTCTGGTTCTCGCCGAGCCGGGGGTGCAGCCCGGTGGCGCTCCACCGCACCTGCCAGCGGCCCTCGTCGCGGACCATGTTGAGCCGCCCGTCGTAGGTCCAGGTGCGGTCCTTGGGCAGGTGCCAGGTGTAGCGGTAGGTCACGCTGCCGGTGTCCTCGGCGTATCGGGCACTGAGGATCTGGGCGTCCAGCGTGGTGGCCTGCAGACCGGCCCATGCCTCGTTCAGGTCGGTGCGCGCCTCGTCGGGCCGGTCGGCGAGCTCGGCGGCGGCTCCGGTGTCGCCGCGGCCGAGCGCCGCGAAGAACTCCTCGGCCGTCGGTTCGGGACCGTTGGGGCGGGGGGTACAGGCGCTCAGCGACGCCGCCGCCGCAACCATCACCAGCGCGGCCAACGCGGACGCACGTGATACTGCTGAGGTTCGAGTTGCCATTGGGGCAGATGTTATGAACTTTGGCATCGCAAGTCGGGGAGGCGCACCGAGACCCGGCCTTGACAATCGCCCGGGCCGCCGCCGGAGCCGATCCACCGCATTCCGGCGAAGCGCCCGGTGGCGACGGTGAGCGGTGCGGGGCATACCGTGATCGACGATGGCCGACAACGATCCGTCCCCGAATTTCGACGACGTACAGCACCACTACGACCTGTCCGACGACTTCTTCCGACTCTTCCTGGATCCCACGCAGACCTACAGCTGCGCGTACTTCGAGCCCCCGGACCTCACGCTGGAAGAGGCGCAGCTGGCGAAGATCGACCTGTCGCTGGACAAATGTGACCTGCGGCGCGGGATGACGCTGCTCGACATCGGTTGCGGGTGGGGCGCCACGATGCTGCGGGCGTTGGAGCGTTACGACGTCAATGTCATCGGGCTGACGCTGAGCGAGAACCAGTACCAGCATGTGCAGGGGCTGCTGGCTTCGCGCCCGAACACCGACTCGAACAGACACGCCGAGGTGCGGTTGCAAGGATGGGAGGAGTTCCACGATCCGGTGGACCGCATCGTGTCGATCGGCGCGTTCGAACACTTCAAGTACGCCCGCTACCCGATGTTCTTCGAGCGGGCGTACGACCTCCTGCCCGGCGACGGCCGGATGATGCTGCACTCCATCGTCACCATGGGCCGCGACATCTTTCGGATGGGTCGCAAGATCACCCGTGAAGACGTCGACTTCTGGGCGTTCCTCGGCCGGGAGATCTTCCCCGGCGGTGAGCTGCCGCTACCGCAGAGCATCCCCTCCTACGCCGAGGCGGCCGGCTTCGCGGTGCGCAACGTCCAGTCGTTGCAACCGCATTACGCCCGCACGCTGGACATCTGGGCGGAGACACTGACCGCCCGCCATGACGACGCGGTACGCATCGCCTCGGAGGACACCTACCAGACCTACATCCGGTATCTCACCGGCTGTGCCGACCGGTTCCGCTGGCGCCACGTCGACGTCCGCCAGTACACCCTGACCAAGGCCGCGTCGGCCTGACCGTCAGGACCCGGCGGCCGGGGTGCGCACCACCAGCGGGACCGCGGGGAAGAACGCAGCCATCTCCGAGCGGGACTTCCGCAGTGCCGCTGTGCCGTACCCCCGCTTGCGGTACTGCGGGTGGATCCAGACCCGCACGTTGACCTCACCGCCGGCCAGCTCGCCGAACACCATGCCGACCTTGTCGGAGCCGTCGATCGCCACCAGCCACGCCGCTTCCTCGGCGGCGACGCGCGCCACGGCCGCGGAGATCTCGTCGGCCAGATCGCCTGCGGGACCGCCGGATCCGTCGCCCGCCGCGCCGACATCGGCGGTGCGGGCGGCGAAGATTTCGCCGTCGGCGGTCGCATCGAAGGCCCGCAGCGTCAGCGAGTCCGGCGACGCGGACCCCGACTCGCCCCTCGTGAAGCTCAGCTGGTTGTTGAGATCCTCCAACTCGGCGGCGATGCGCCGCCGGGACACCTTGGTGAGCCGGTCGAAGGACAGCCGCAGCACTGCCTCGGCACTGGGCGCCGAGGTCTTCAGCAGCGACGCGACCGCCTCGATCGCGGCGTCGTGGTCCTCGGAGTCGACGATCGCGTCGAGCACCTCGTGCCTGTGGTCCAGCGCCCGCACCAGGGTGTCGGCGATCTCGCGGCGGGCGACCTTGGGGTCGGATTCGGTCATGACGGCAGCCTAAGGGCTGCTGCCCGCGCCCGGGGAACCGGGCGGCGGTCAGTCGAGCAGAACCGTCGCGAACGTGCCGACCTGCTCAAATCCGATGCGCGCGTACGTCGCCCGGGCGACGGTGTTGAAGCTGTTGACGTAAAGGCTGGCGATGCGCCCGCTGCGCAGCACCGCCGACGACAGCGCCGCGGTGCCGGTGGTGCCCAGCCCGCGGCCACGCCATTCCGGATGCACCCACACGCCCTGGATCTGGCCGACGGTCGGCGACTGGGAGCCGACCTCGGCCTTGAACACCACCTCGCCGCGCTCGAAGCGGGCCCACGCCCGGCCCGCGGCGATCAGCCCGGCCACCCGGCGCCGGTAGCCGCGGCCGTTGTCGCCCAGCCGAGGGTCGACGCCGACCTCGCCGATGAACATGTCGATGGCCGCGGTGAGATAGGCGTCGAGTTCCTCGATGCGGGCGGGCCGCACCGCGGAGTCGATCGAGCACTGGGGCGCGGAGTGCAGCGCCATCAGCGGCTGGTGCTCGCGCACGTCACGCGCGGGGCCCCACGCCGCCTCGAGCCTGCGCCACATCGGCAGCACCAGCTCAGCCCGGCCCACCAGCGACGAACATCGCCGCGCCGTGCTCATCGCCTGATCGGCGAAGGCGTTCAGGTCGTCGATCTCACCGCGCAGCGGGATCAGGTTGGGACCGGCGTAACACAGCGAATCGGCCGCACCCCGGCGCGTCCACAGTTCTCCACCGATGGCACCTGGCTCGACGCCGTGATCGGCGACCCGGGCGGCGACCATGCACGATCCGACCGGATCCTGGTCGAGCACCTCGAGGACCGCGGCGGCGTCCCGCACCACCGACACCCGTCGCTCGTCGACATGGCGGAACAGCGGCGGTGCCGACATCGCGCGTCTTTCTGTTCGAGCGGTCGTGACCCCGACCACAGGGCCGCCCTCAGCTTACGGTGACAACCGGTGAACCGCTCGCACTTGTCTTGTCCGAGTCCATCTCGGCGGCGATGCGCATCGCCTCCTCGATCAGGGTCTCCACGATCTGCGCCTCGGGCACCGTCTTGATGACCTCGCCGCGAACGAAGATCTGTCCCTTGCCGTTTCCGGACGCGACGCCGAGGTCCGCCTCGCGCGCCTCCCCCGGCCCGTTGACGACACAGCCCATCACCGCGACCCGTAGCGGGACCTCGAGGCCGTCCAGCCCGGCGCTGACCGCGTTGGCCAGCGTGTACACGTCCACCTGAGCCCGGCCGCACGACGGGCAGGACACGATCTCCAGGCCACGCGGCCGCAGGTTCAGCGATTCGAGGATCTGGTTGCCGACCTTGATCTCCTCGACCGGAGGCGCGGACAGCGAGACGCGGATGGTGTCGCCGATGCCCTTGCTCAGCAGCGCCCCGAACGCGACGGCGGACTTGATGGTGCCCTGGAACGCAGGCCCCGCCTCGGTGACGCCGAGGTGCAGCGGGTAGTCGCACTGCGCGGCGAGTTGCTCGTAGGCCGCGACCATGATCACCGGGTCGTTGTGCTTGACGCTGATCTTGATGTCGCCGAAGCCGTGCTCCTCGAACAGCGACGCCTCCCACAGCGCCGACTCCACGAGCGCCTCCGGGGTGGCCTTGCCGTACTTCTTCATCAACCGCGGGTCCAGCGAGCCGGCGTTGACGCCGATCCGGATCGGGATGCCGGCCGCGCCCGCCGCCTTGGCGACCTCCTTGACCCGCCCGTCGAACTCCTTGATGTTGCCCGGGTTGACGCGCACGGCGGCACAGCCGGCGTCGATCGCGGCGAAGATGTACTTGGGCTGGAAGTGGATGTCGGCGATCACCGGGATCTGCGACTTCTTGGCGATGGCGGGCAGCGCGTCGGCGTCCTCCTGCCGCGGGCACGCCACCCGCACGATGTCGCAGCCGGACGCCGTGAGTTCGGCGATCTGCTGCAGCGTCGCGTTGATGTCGTGGGTCTTGGTGGTGCACATCGACTGCACGGCGATCGGGTGGTCGCTGCCGACACCGACATCGCGCACCATCAGCTGGCGCGTCTTGCGGCGTGGCGCGAGCACCGGCGCCGGCGGTGCCGGCATGCCCAGGCCTATCGAGGTCACAGCGTCTCCAGGGTTCAGGGCCGGCTACTGCAACCTGATCGGGTTGACGAAGTCGGCGGTCACGGTCAGCAGCATGTAGCCGACCAGCACCACCAAGACTACGTAAGTAGCGGGCATCAGTTTGAGATAGTTCACCGGCGCCGCGGCCACCTTGCCGCGCGCCGACCGGATCATGTTGCGGATCTTCTCGAACACCGCGACCGCGATGTGCCCGCCGTCGAAGGGCAGCAGCGGGATCAGGTTCACCGCGCCGAGGACGAAGTTGAGCTGAGCCAGGAAGAGCCAGAACAACTCCCACACGCCGGCGTCGGCGGTGTCACCGCCGATGATGCTGGCGCCGACCACGCTGATCGGGGTCTCGGGGTCGCGCTCGCCGCCGCCGATGGACTCCACCAGCGCGCCGATCTTGGTGGGGATCTTCGCCAGCGCCTCGCCGAGCTGGACGGCCAGGTCGCCGGTGAACGCGACGGTGCCGGGCACCGCCGTCAGCGGGTTGTACTGCGCCCAGTCCAGCGGGTCCGGGGCGCCGATGCCGACGGCGCCGACTTTCGACGGGGTGTCACCGTCGGTGCTGGTGAAGCGCTCGACACGGGTGACGTCCACAACGGTGGTGAACTGGCTGCCGTCGCGCTCGACCGTGAACGGCGTCGGCCCGTCGAGGGTGCGGACGGCGGTCACCATCTCCTTGAAGTCCGCCACCGGGGTGTCGCCGACCTTGACCACGGTGTCACCGGGCCGGATACCGGCCAGGGCGGCGGGGCCAGGCCCGGTGCACTCACCCAACTCGGTCTTCGACACCTGCGGCGCGACACACACGGTTTCGCCGACGACGGCGGTGGTGGGCGGGTTCAGGTCGGGCAGACCCCAGGTCAGGGCGATGCCGTAGATGATCACCATGCCGAGGACGAAGTTCATGCCGGGACCGGCGAACAGCACGGCCACCCGCTTCCACACCTTCTGCCGGTACATCGCGTACGGCCGGTCGGCGGGGTCGAGTTCGTCGACCGGGGTCATGCCCGCGATGTCGCAGAATCCGCCGAGCGGGATGGCCTTGACGCCGTACTCGGTCTCCCCCAGCTTGTTGGGCCTGCGCGTGGACCACAGCGTGGGCCCGAAGCCGACGAAGTAGCGGCGCACCTTCATACCGGTGGCACGCGCCACCCACATGTGGCCGCACTCGTGCAGGGCCACCGAGACCAGAATCGCGAGCGCGAACAGCGCGACACCAACAACGAACATCATCGGGCGGGCAGAACCTCCTGGGTGAGCACGGAGCGGGCCTTCTCGCGGGCCCATCGCTGCGCCTCGAGTACCTCCTCCACGGTAGCTGGTTCCGCGGCCCACTCGTCGCCGGCGGCCAGCACCTCGCCGACCGTCCGGACGATCGCCGGGAAGGAGATGCGGCCGTCGAGGAACGCCGCAGCGGCCTCCTCGTTGGCCGCGTTGTAGACCGCGGTCAGGCAGCCGCCCGCGGTGCCTGCCGCGCGGGCCAGCCGCACCGCCGGGAAGACCTCGTCGTCGAGCGGCAGGAACTCCCAGGTGGCGGCGGTGGAGAAGTCGCAGGCAGCGGCGGCTCCGGGCACCCGGTCCGGCCAGCCGAGGGCGAGCGCGATCGGCAGCTTCATGTCGGGCGGGCTGGCCTGCGCCAGCGTCGAACCGTCGGTGAAGGTGGCCATCGAGTGCACGATCGACTGCGGATGCACGACGACGTCGATGCGGTCGTACGGGATGCCGAACAGCAGGTGCGTCTCGATCAGCTCGAGGCCCTTGTTGACCAGCGTCGCCGAGTTCAGGGTGTTCATCGGCCCCATCGACCACGTGGGGTGCTTGCCCGCCTGTTCGGGACTCACCGAGTCGAGATCCTCGGCCGACCAGCCGAGGAACGGGCCGCCGGATGCGGTGAGCACCAGCCGGGCGACCTCGCCGGAGGTGCCGCCGCGCAGGCACTGCGCCATCGCCGAGTGCTCGGAGTCGACCGGCACGATCTGGCCGGGTGCGGCCGCCCGCAGCACCAGCGGACCGCCTGCCACCAGCGACTCCTTGTTCGCCAGGGCCAGCCGCGCGCCGGTGGCCAGGGCGGCCAGGGTGGGTTCCAGTCCCAGCGCCCCGACAAGGGCGTTGAGCACCACGTCGGCCTCGGTGTCCTGCACCAACCGGGTCACGGCGTCCGGGCCGCTGTGGGTGACGTCACCGATCCGCTCCGCGGCGGCGGCGTCGGTGACCGCGAGCCTGGTGGCGCCGGTCTCGGCGCGCTGGCGGGAGAGCAGGTCGGGGTTGTTGCCGCCGGCAGCCAGCCCAACCACCTCGAACCGGTCCGGATTGGCGGCGATCACCTCGAGCGCCTGGGTGCCGATCGACCCGGTGCTGCCGAGGATCAGCACCCGCTGCCGAGATCCGGAAGAGCTCACCGGACTATTGTGCCGCCTCCGGGAGCCGCCCCGGCGCACACCGCACCCCGATCTTGATTGTGACGCGTTTGTGACGGCGGCTCCCGAGGCCCGTCCGTGACGCACACCACCCCGAATCCCCGGTGTCAGATCACCAGGACGGCGGCACCGCCGCCTCCGCGTACCGAGGAGTGGCAGTGGTTTCAACGAAGAGGTACAGCGTCCACCGCAAGGCCGTTGCGGCAGCGGGCCTGAGCGCGTTGGCCGTGTTCGGCGCCGCGGCGTGTTCGAGCGGTGGCAGCGAGTCCACCGCTTCGTCGGGGAGCAGCGCGGCGTCGTCGGCCGCGGAGAGCGCCACGTCGTCCGCACCGTCGAGCGCGGCGGCCGACCCGGCCGCGAACCTGGTCGGCGCGAGCTGCGCCGCCTACGCCGAGCAGGTGCCGTCGGGCCCCGGATCGGTGACCGGCATGGCGGCCGACCCGGTGACCGTCGCGGCGTCCAACAACCCGATGCTCAAGACGCTGACCCAGGCGCTGTCGGGGCAGCTCAACCCGAACGTGAACCTGGTCGACACGCTCAACGGTGGCGAGTTCACCGTGTTCGCGCCGACCGACGACGCGTTCGCCAAGATCGACCCGGCCACCATCGAGACGCTCAAGACCGACTCCGATCTGCTGACGAGCATCCTGACCTACCACGTCGTGCCGGGTCCGGGCGCCGCTCCCGACAAGGTGGCAGGCACCCACAAGACCGTGCAGGGCGCCGACGTCACGGTGACAGGTGAGGGCGAGGGCCTCAAGGTCAACGACGCGGGCCTGGTGTGCGGCGGGGTGCAGACCGCCAACGCGACCGTCTACATGATCGACACGGTGCTGATGCCTCCGGCGAGCTGACCGACGCTCCCGTAGCGACCGTCCCCCGGGCACCCGACGTGCCCGGGGGATGTCGTGCGCGGAAACCGCCGCACCTCGCTGCCGGCATTCCAAATCCGTTGAGTCCGTTACCCATCCGTGAGCCGATCGGTGCCGAATAGCAGTCGAAGTGACGAGGACGGCGACACCTGTCGCCCCATGACGAAAAGGAGCGCGAGTCGATGAATCTCACGAAGAAGGTTGCCGGAGCAGGATGTGCGGCGGTTGCCGCGGTGGGTCTGTCACTGAGCGGCGCCGCGGTCGCGACCGCCGATCCGGCCACCGGCCTGGTGGGGCCGGGCTGCGCCGGCTACGCGCAGCAGGTGCCGACCGGTCCCGGCTCGGTGATGGGGATGGCCCAGGAGCCGGTCGCGACGGCCGCGTCGAACAACCCCATGCTCAAGACCCTGACCCAGGCGGTGTCCGGGCAGCTCAATCCTCAGGTGAACCTGGTCGACACCCTCAACGGCGGCGAGTTCACGGTGTTCGCCCCCACCGATGCGGCGTTCGCCAAGATCGACCCGGCGACCATCGAGAAGCTCAAGACCGACGGGCCGCTGCTCACCAACATCCTGACCTACCACGTCGTCCCCGGCCGGGCCGAGCCCGCGCAGGTGGTCGGCATGCACAAGACGGTGCAGGGCGCCGACGTGACGGTGACCGGTCAGGGCAACGACCTCAAGGTCAACGACGCGTCGGTGGTGTGCGGCGGCGTGCAGACCGCCAACGCCACCGTCTACATGATCGACACGGTGCTGATGCCGCCGGCGTGATGACCACCCGGCACTGAACCCGTCCCCCGCCACGTTCCCCCCTGTGGCGGGGGACGTCTGTGCTCCAAGGCCTTGACGAGCCGGTCAGCCCATCGCCTGGTCGAAGCGACGCACCACGATGTCGCCGGACCCGGTGCGCGCGTGCACATCCAGGGTTCGGTCGCCGTCGGCGGGGCCGTCCGACGGCTGCAGGCGGTTGCGGACCGCGCCGGACGAGGTGCTGACGTCGAGCCGGGCAGCGGTGCCGTGCGGGACGCCGATCTCGACGTCACCGCTGCCGGTCCGCGCGCTCAGCGAGCCGTTGACGGCGGTGGTCACGACCGTCGAGCCGGAGGCGGTCTGCGCCCGTGCGTTGCCGCGCAGCGACCCGACCGTCAACCCGCCGCTGGCAGCCTGGAAGTTCAGCTCGCCGTCGAGGGCCTGCACGACCGCGTCGCCCGAGGCGGTCGAGATCGACACGCAGCCCAGCACGCTGGTGGCGCCGACGTCTCCGGACGCGGTGTCCGCCTTGAGATCTCCCTCGACGGCGTCGAGTGTGACCCGCCCACTCGCCGACGAGAATCGGCAGTCGCCGAGCAGGCCGTCGGCGTGCACGTCGGCCGAGGCCGTCGATGCCTGCAGCCGTGAGCGCGAGGGCAGGGCGATGTCGACGTTCACCGCTCCGCCGCGGCCCAGCGCGAGCATCTTCGGGCCGGCGGCGACCGTGAGCCGGCCGTTGCCGAACTCGACGCGCGCGTGCTCGGCGGCCCGCACGTCGGAGGCGCGGGACGGATCGCGGGGCCGGACGTCGACCACGGTGTCGAGGCGGTCGCCCGCGGTGAGCCGTACCGACCCGGCGACCACCTCGATGTGGGCGACGATCGGTTCTGGTGTCGGGAAACTGGGCATCGGATCTCCTCTTGTCGCGGGTGTCAGCGGACCCAGCCGCTGAAGGACTTGCCGGAAGGCGGGCGGGGGCGGCCCCGCTGCGGCGCGAGCGCGCCTGCCACCGAGCGCACCAGCCAGGCGTTGACCGACACCCCGGCTTCGCGCGCTGCCGCGTCCACTCCCGGCCTCATGCTCTCGGGCAATCGCAGGGTGACGCGCCAGGTGCCGCCCTCGTCGTCCGGTTCGGGGCCGGTGGGCGCCCGTGGCGGCTCGGACGGTTCGGCATGGGTGACCGTGAAGTCGGGGTCGCGGCCGCGCAGCCGGACGTCGACGGAGCCGGGCGCCAACTCGCGGGTGATCAGCTCGGCCGCCTCGGAGAGCGCCTCCAGCAGCGCCAGGCGCAGCGCGGACTCGAGTGGGGCGGTCAGCCGGTCGGCGAGTTCGGCGGCATCCGGCCCGCCTGCGCGGGCGGCGACGTCGAGCTCGCGGCGCACCGTGTCGACGTAGGGCTGCAGATCCATGATGTCATGGTGACACCATTATGACGTCACCGCAATGTCACCGCGAAAATCGAGTCGCCCAGTGCCGGGCGATGTCCACCCGCCGGGTGATCCACACCCGGTCGTGGCCCTGCACGTGATCGAGGAAGCGCTCGAGCGCCGCCGTGCGGGCCGGCCGGCCCACCAGCCGGCAGTGCAGGCCGATCGACAGCATCTTCGGTGAGCCTGCCGCCCCCTCGGCGTACAGCACGTCGAACGCGTCGCGTAGGTGCGTGAAGAACTCGGTGCCGCTGGGGAATCCGCCGGGCGTGGCGAAGCGCATGTCGTTGGTGTCGAGGGTGTACGGCACCACGAGGTGCGCCCGGCCTTCCACGGTGGTCCAGTACGGCAGGTCGTCGGCGTAGGAGTCGGAGTCGTAGAGAAATCCGCCGTGCTCGACCACCAGTCGCCGGGTCTGCGGCGAGTCGCGCCCGGTGTACCAGCCGGCAGGCGGGGCGCCGGTGAGCTCGGTCAGCAGGCGGACCGCCCGGGCCATGTGGTCGCGCTCGACGTCGGGGTCGGCGAGCTGGTAGCTGATCCAGCGCAGGCCGTGGCAGGCGATCTCGTCACCGCGGGCGAGGAACGCCGCGACCGCCTCGGGGTTGCGGGCCAGCGCGTCGGCGACCCCGAACACGGTGAGCGGCAGTCCGCGCCGGTCGAACACCCGCAGCACCCGCCACAGCCCCGCCCGCGATCCGTACTCGTAGAGCGACTCCATGCTCATGTGCCGGTTCGGGAACGGCTGGGCGCCGACGATCTCCGAGAGGAACGTCTCGGACGCCGGATCGCCGTGCAGCACGTTGTTCTCGGCGCCCTCCTCGTAGTTGAGGACGAACTGCACGGCGATGTTGGCGCCGCCGGGCCACTGCGGATGCGGTGGGTGCGCGCCGTATCCGACCATGTCCCTCGGGTAGCCGTCAGGCGTCATGCCGGGATTGTGGCAGCAGGCGGGGCCGGCGTCAGCGCACCTTGGCGATCACGTCCTCGGCGAACCGCTCGATCGGTCGGCGGAAGCGGTCGTCCGGGTGCTCGCCGGCACCGGCCGCGCCGCCGGGGCCGAGCCACGGCGCGCACATCACCGCGGTGATGCCTGCGTCGCGGGCACGGTTGTACAGATCGGGGGTGGGTTGCTCGCGCAACGCCAGCAGCACCTCGAACGGCTCGCCGTCGCGGCCGTACTCGCGCCGCAGTGCGGTCAGCCGGTCGACGTAGCGGACCGCGTCGGCCCAGGCGTAGGCGTAGCCGACCCAGCCGTCGCACAACCTCGCCGCACGGCGCAGCGCCGCCTCGGACTCGCCGCCGCACAGGATCGGCACCGGCGTGGGCGGGTGCGGTTCGAGCATCAGTTCGGGCACGTCGTAGTGCTCGCCCCGCCACGACACCCAGCCGCCGCGCCACAACGCCCGCAGCGCGGGGATCATCTCGTCGAGCCGCTTGCCGCGGGTCGCGAAGTCCTGCCCCATCAGCGCGTACTCCTCGCGCATCCAGCCGGCGCCGACGCCCAGCGACACCCGGCCCTGCGACACCACCGCCGCGGTGGCGACGACCTTGGCGACCTCGATCAGCGGGCGAGCGGGCGCGATGTAGACGGCGTTGCCGAACCGCAGATTCGTCGTGACGGCGGCCATCGCGCCGATGAGCACCCAGGAGTCCGGCCACGCGGTCTCCGGCGCCCACATCGGCTTGCCGGTCGGCGAGTCCGGGTACGGCGACGACAGCTCGCGGGGGTAGACCATGTGGTCCGAGCAGACCATGCCGTCGAACCCGGTCTCGTCGAGGATCTGCGCGACGGCGATGGCCTCGGTCGTCTCCAGGAACGTCGCCCCGCTCCAGAACTGCATACGTCATCCTTCCGTCAGTCCCACGGTGTTTCCTGCGCGCCGGTTGAGGGCAGCATCACAGACATGCCGACACTGCTGTGGTTCCGCCGCGACCTTCGGCTGCACGATCTGCCGCCGCTGCTCGACGCCGCGCAGCCCGACGGCGAGGTGCTCGCCTGCTACGTGCTCGATCCGCGGCTCGCCCGCTCCTCCGGACCGCGGCGGCTGCAGTACCTGCACGACGCGCTGCGCGAGCTGCGGGACAACCTGGACGGGCGGCTGCTGGTCGTCAGCGGTCGCCCGGAGGAGCGGATACCCGCGCTGGTCGAGGCCGTCGGCGCGACATCGGTGCACGTCTCGGCGGACTACACGCCCTTCGGCAGGCGCCGCGACGACGCCGTGCGCGATGCGCTGAACGGCATCGGCGACGGTGTGCCGCTGGAGCCGTCCGGCTCGCCGTACCTCGTGGCGCCCGGCCGGGTGACCAAGGGCGACGGCGAACCGTACAAGGTCTTCACCCCGTTCTTCGCCGCGTGGCGCAAGCACGGCTGGCGGGCGCCGGCGCGGACCGGTCCGGAGTCGGCGAAGTGGATCGATCCGGCCGACGTGCCCGGTGGGGTCGACATCCCCGACGACGGTGTCGCCCTCGACCTGCCCGCGGGCGAGCGCGCCGCGCGCGCGCAGTGGGAGGAGTTCGTGGACACCGCGCTGCGCGGCTACGCCGACGACCGCAACCGGCCCGATCTCGACAACACCAGCCGGATGTCGGCGCACCTGAAGTTCGGCACCATCCACCCGCGGTCGATGGTCGGCGATCTCGGCCGCGGCAAGGGCGGCCAGGCCTACCTGCGCGAGCTCGCGTTCCGCGACTTCTACGCCTCGGTGCTGCACGAGTGGCCGCACAGCGTGTGGTGGAACTGGAACCGCGGATTCGACGCGATCAAGCCCGACGAGGGTGCAGAGGCCGAGAAGGCCTTCGAGGCGTGGAAGAACGGGCGGACCGGCTTCCCGATCGTCGACGCGGGGATGCGCCAGCTCGCCGAGATCGGCTGGATGCACAACCGGGTACGGATGATCGTGGCCTCGTTCCTGGTCAAGGACCTGCACCTGCCGTGGCAGTGGGGTGCCCGGTGGTTCCTCGAGCAGCTCGTCGACGGCGACATGGCCAACAACCAGCACGGCTGGCAGTGGACCGCGGGCAGCGGCACCGACGCGGCGCCGTACTTCCGGGTGTTCAACCCGACCACCCAGGGCAGGAAGTTCGATCCCGACGGCACGTACATCCGGCGCTGGGTCGCCGAGCTGGCCGACCTGCCGGTGGACGCCGACGTGCACACCCCTGCCGATCGGCGGCCTGCCGGTTATCCGGAGCCGATCGTCGATCACGCCAGGGAACGCGCCGAGGCGCTGCGCCGGTACGCCGATCTCGGGTGAGCTGCCCGCCGGCCGCGGCCGGGCCTGTACGACGCTCTGTCGTACGCCCGCGGCGATGTGCCAGAATCATGGGCAGTTGCCCAGCCCGACCGTGAGGAGCACTCCGTGGCCAGCACCGAAGTGGAACGACACACCGGCGTCGACGTCGAAGATGTGCCCTCCGCCGAGTGGGGCTGGAGCAAGGAGAACCACCGCATCATCCACATCGGGCTGCTGCTGGCGGCCGGGTTCCTGCTGACGATGCTGCGCGGCAACCACGTCGGCCGCGTCGAGGACTGGTTCGTCATCGGCTTCGCCGCCGTCCTCGTCGCCTGGGTGGCGCGGGACTGGTGGCTGCGCCGTCGCGGCTGGATCCGCTGAGTCAATCGATCGGCACCAGGTCGGAGTCGATCGGGCGGTAGCCGCCCCGCTGCATACTCTCGACGGCCCCGACCGGGGTGTCGATGCCCGCCGCCGCCATGGCGTGGGTCTTGAACACCCGCGCCGCGGCACTCAACCGGTAGCCGACGGCGTCGGCGCCGCCGAACCGGTCCGGCCAGTGCCCGCCCCACATCGCGACCTCGGTCCTGCCCGTGGCGAGCAGCTCCTGCACCGCGTCGTGGACGCGCTCGTCGGCGAGCGCCGCCGCAGAGACCGCCAATCCGGCCGCGTGCTCGGGGTCGGCCACCACGGATTCGAGCGCGGCGCCGAGATCGAGGACCGTCGCACCGAGGATCTGCATCGGCCGCGTCTCGCGGGCGTCCGCGACCAGCACGTTGACCTGCCAGCCGGCCATCGCGCGGTCGAACAGCCAGCCGCCCGCGGATCGTGCGGCATCGGTCGCGTCGACCGCCAGCACGTCGAGCCGGTAGCGCACCAGCCTGCTGGTGGAGCCGATGTCGCGCACATCCGGGCGACCTCGGCGCAGGTCCCCGTCGGTGCGCGCGGACTGGGTGGCCATGGGCAGCTCCGTTCACTGGTCGACCGGCGCCCTCAGCGTGACATTCGAACCGCATTCTGTAAAGCGCCGTTACAGTTTTGTCAGCTGCCTGCGACGTCGTGACGGCCACCGGCCCGGCGCGCCCCCGGTGGTGCTAGCCCACGGCCGCGGCGAGCGGCAAGGTGTCGACGGTCGGGGTCAGCGGGCTGGAAATACCGCCCGCGGCGCGGATTTCGCAGAACGCCCGGCGGATGGCGTCGGTGGCTTCGTGCGGATCGGCCAGCGTGCGGTCGTCGGTGAGCACCGAGACGTTGAGCTGGTCGACGTAACTCCACACGGTGATGTTCATCCCGCTGCCCGCCACCAGCGGACCGACGGAGTAGATCTCGGTGACCGCCGCCCCCTCCACCCGGCCGGGACGCGCAGGGCCGCGGACGTTCGAGACGGTCAGGTTCATGATGGTGCTCGACTCCACCCGCCTGCCCTGGAAGCGGAACAGCGGCGGCGTGACCTGCGGCGGCAGGTAGTTCAGCCATGACGCGACGACCGTCGGGCCGAGCAGCCGGTGGGTCTCCTTCGCGATCGACGTGGACAGCGCCGTCAGCCGGACCCGCTCGCCGACGTCGTCGACGTGGGTCGGCAGCGACGGCGTCAGATAGCTGAACTCGTTGCCCACCAGTCGATCCGGCGAGGGGTCGATGCTCACCGGCACACCCGCGATCAGCGGCTGGTCGGCCTTGCCGTCGTAGCGCAGCAGCAGCTCGCGCAACGCCCCCGACACCGCCGCCAGCACCACGTCGTTGAGCGTGACGCCCAGCGCCGACGCGGCCTCCTTCACGTCGGCGAGCGCCAGCGGCGTGGTGGCGAAGCGGCGTACCGGTGAGACGACGTGATTGATGAACGTCGGTGGCGGCGCGAAGTTGCGCGCCAGGTCGGGATGGCCGCCACGGTCCTTGACGTGCCTGCGCACCTGCGCGACGCCCGCCACGGTCTCGCGCATCAGCCGGGGCAGCCGGCGCAACAGCCGGGCGTGGTCGCGGCCTGCGGCGGCGAGCAGGCTGCCGGTCGTCCGCAACTCCGGCGGACTGGCGACAACGGACGTCTCCGGCGGTGCGTCGGGCGCCAGCGCTCTGGCCATCTGGTTGGCGGACGCGGTGCCGTCGGCGAGCACGTGATGCACCTTGTGGATGATGGCGATGCGGTCGTCGGCCAGCCCCTCGGCGATGTACATCTCCCACAGCGGACGGCTGCGGTCGAGCGGCGTGCTGGCGATCTGGCCGATCAGTTCGTCGAGTTCCCGGCGGCCGCCGGGAGCGCGCACCCGCACCGACCGGACGTGGTAGTCGAGGTCGATCTCGGCGTTCTCGCACCACATCGGATGGTGCACCCGCAGTGGGATGTCGACGAGCTGCAGGCGCAGCGGTGTCAACGCCTGCAGGCGGGGGCCCGCGACGCGGCGGAACATCTCCATGCTGAATCCGCCCGGCACACCGGACACGTCGAGAATGCCGATCTTCATTGTGTGCATGTGGATTTCGGGCGTCTCGCTGTACAACATCAGCGCGTCCACGCCGTTCAGCCGTCTCACGCGTCCCCCATTCGTCGCCCTACTACGGTGTGCCCGCAACCGGCGCGGCCTACACCGCACGCACGGCGCCGACGCGACGGCGACGAGACACTCCATCGGCCGTCTGTAATCTCGGCGCATGAGCCTCGTCACCGGTCGCGGCCCGCTCAGCGCCGATCCCGCAGGTTGGTTCCACCCGCCGGTGAGTCCCGGCACGGTGTTCGTCGAACCCCATCCTCGCCGCATCCAGGCGGTGGCGCAGGGAAAGACCGTGATCGACACCGAGGCGGCCCTGCTGGTGCATCGCGGCGGCCTGCCGCTGAGCTACGCCTTCCCCGAGGCGGTGGTGAACGCGCTGCCGCACCATCCGGTCGACGAGGCGCCGGGTTACGTCCATGTCCCGTGGGACGCGGTCGACCGGTGGATCGAGGAGGGCCGCGAACTCGTGCACTACCCGCCCAATCCGTACCACCGCGTCGACTGCCGCCCGGGCCGGCGCGGCCTACGCGTCAGCGTGGCGGGCACGGTGCTGGTCGACACCGTCGACACGGTCGCCGTGTTCGAGACCGCCCTGGCGCCGGTGCTCTACGTGCACCCGGACCGGGTGCGCACGGACCGGCTCCGGCGCAGCGACACGACGAGCTACTGCAACTACAAGGGCTGGGCCACCTACTGGTCGGCGGTCACGGCCGACGGGGACGTCGTGGCGGATGTCGCGTGGAGCTACCCGGATCCGCCGCCGGAGTGCCTGCCGATCGCCGACCATCTGAGCTTCGACGGCTCCCGCGCCGAGATGCTCGCCGAGTTGCCCGAGACCGGCGCCGGCTGCGGGTGTTAGACCCGGTCGATCACCTCGGCGCCGAATCGCTCGACGGCCTCGCAGGCATGCGCCAGGCTGTCGCCGGGAACGGTCACCTGGATCCACGTGACGCCCACCGCCGCGAGCTTCTCGACACCGGCGAGGTAGGCGTCGGCGTCGAAGTCCGCTGAACCCGGGTCGCCGCCTTCGCGGTTGTTGAACGCCACGTCCAGTGTGGCGGGGTCGCGGTCGGCCGACTCCGCTCGCCGGCGCAGGTCCTCCACGGCGGCGGCGAGCGCGTCGACGGAGTCGAGTGCCGCCGTGCGCGCGGTCTTGGCCAGCTGGGCGGGCGCCGCGAACGGGCACCAGCCGTCGCCGTAGCGCACCACCCGGTCGCGTGCGGCCGCGGTGTTCCCGCCGATCCAGATCGGCGGGTGCGGCCGCGTCACCGGCCGCGGGTGGGCGGTGATGCCCGTGGCGGTGAAGCCAGTGCCCTCGATGCTCAGGTCGTCCGACGTCCACGCCGCGCGGATGGTCGCCAGCGCTTCCTCGAACAGGGTGGTGCGGTTCTCGTAGTCGACGCCGAGCGCGGCGAACTCGCGCTTGAGGTAGCCGACCCCGACCGCGAGCGTGAAGCGTCCGTCGGACAGCAGGTCCAACGTGGCGCCCGCCTTGGCCACCACGAACGGGTTCCGGTAGGGCAGCACGACGATGTTGGGCACCAGCCGCAGCGTCGTGGTGTGGGCCGCGGCGAAGGCCATCGCCACGAACGGGTCGAGCGCGTCATGGCCGCCGGCCTCCAGCCACCGCTGCGTCGGCGCGGGGTGGTCGGTGAAGCCGAACCCGCTGAAGCCGGCCGCCTCGGCGGCCACCGCGACCTTCGCCACCCCGGCTCCGGTCACCAGCTCCGGGTTGTACGGGTGGGTGTGCATCGGATGGGTGATCGCGAAGTGCATCGTCGGCCTTTCGGGACACGTCGAGTCGGCTGCGTTGTGGGGGCGTTCTCCGGAGAATACGATTCTCGCTGATGAATAACGAGAGTTTCACTCCGGCCGGCCGGCCATGACCGACCTCGACATCGGCGTTTACGTGCCGCAGATCGGCTTCTCCTACCCCGATGTGCTGCACCGCGCGCAGCGCTGCGAGCAGGCGGGAATCGGCACGCTGTGGCTCTACGACCACCTCTACGGGCCGGGCGCTCCGGACTACCCGTCACTGGAGGCGTGGACACTGGCGACGGCGCTGCTCAGCCGCACCGAGCGGCTGCGGGTCGGACACATGGTGCTGTGCAACCAGTTCCGCCACCCGGCGGTGCTGGCCAAGATGGCCACCACGCTCGACCAGATCTCGGCGGGCCGGCTGCAGCTGGGCATCGGCAGCGGCTCCATCGCCGACGAGCACGAGCGCACCGGGTTGCCGTGGGGCACCTTCGCGGAGCGCTCGCAACGCCTGGGCGAGACGCTCGAGATCCTGCACCAGGCCTTCGCCGACGAGCGCATCGACTTCAGCGGCGAGCACTTCACGGTCCGGGACATGCCGGTGAAGCCCGGGCCGGTGCAGCGCCCGCGGCCGCCCATCGTGGTGGGCGGGGTGGGCGAGCGCTACACCCTGCCGCTGGTCGCCCGCTATGCCGACGTCTGGAATGTCCCGACGTACGCGCTCGGTGACCTGGAGCGCAAGGTCGCGGCGTTGCGGTCCGCCTGTGCCGACATCGGTCGCGACCCGGCGTCGATCGTCATGTCGGTCGAGGCGGTGATGGCGCTGGCCCCCGACGACGCCGCCCTGCCCGAGGTTCGGACACTGGCCGAGAAACGTTTCGGTGGAACGGGTTTCGGTCTGCACGACGGCGGCCTGGTGGGTACCGCGCCCGCCATCGTCGACCGGTTGCACGAGCTGCGCGAGCTCGGCTTCACCCAGGTGGTGTTGTTCGCTCACGACCGGGCGTCCGACGCGACGCTGGACCTGCTGGCCTCCTCGGTCATCGCCGCGCTATGACGTGCGGGCCGGCGAGTAGTTCGGCCGGCCGAGCCCGAGGGCCTGCTGGGCGATCATGTTGCGGAACACCTCGAGGGTGCCGCCGTAGATGCCGGTGGGTCCGGCCAGCCGGAAGACGTACTCCGCTCCCCCGTTCCCCGCGGTGTCCGCCGGCAGGGCGCCCGCCACGCCGAGGACGTCCATCAGGTCGGGCGAGATGTCGCGCATGGTCTGCGCGATGGCCACCCGCCCGTACATCTGCGGCGTGCTCATCGCCGCCTCGAGCCGGGCGATCGCCCGGCCCAGCCGGTGACACACCGAGCCGTCGTCGGTGAGACGGCCCCCGTCGGCGCCGGGTTCGGAGACCGCCGCGGCGACGGCGTCGACCGCCTCGGCCGTCACCAGCAGGTGTTCCGACATCGTCGCCAGCTTCGACAGTCCCTCCGCGTCACGTTCGACGGTGCCGTGTTCGGCGTGCAGCGCGTCGCGCAGCACCGTCCAGCCGCCGTTGACCTCACCGACCCGGTACCTGTCGGACACCCGCACGTCGCTGTAGAAGGTGATGTTGGTGCGGTCGCCGTCGACGGTCCGCAGCGGCTGGATCTCCACGCCCGGCGAGTCCAGCGGCACCAGGAACATCGTCAGGCTCTGGTGTTTGGCCGCGCCGGGATCGGTGTTGGTGATCAGGAAGACGTAGTGCGCGTTCTGTGCGTTGGACGTGAACATCTTCGCGCCGTTGATGATCCAGCCGTCACCGTCGCGGACCGCGCGGGTCCTGCAGGTGGCCACGTCCGAACCGCCCTCGGGTTCGGTGTAGCCGAGGCACAGCCGGCGGTGGCCCGACAGCACCTTCGGCAGCACCTCGTCGCGCAACTCCGCCGATCCGAACCGGACGACACTGTGGGCGACCATCGCCGTGGTGGGCCAGTGGAACCACGGGGTGTGGGCGCGGCCGACCTCGAGTTCCCAGATCCGCCGCTGCACCGCGGTGAAGCCGCCGTCGCTCGCCGCCGTGAAGTCGCGGGCGAGGTAGCCTGCGGCGCCGAGCGCGAGATGCACTGCCTCGTCGAAGTTCTCACCCGTCAGCCGGTCGCGGGCGATCACGTCCTCGGTCACCACGGCGGCCAGGAACGCCCGCAGCTCATCCTGGAAGGCGCGGTCCCCGTCGTCCAGCTCGACCCGCGAGAAGTCCATGTGCAGCTCCCGTCGGCCCGCGGCGTGACACTTCCGAAGGCGAGTGTAACGCCTCGTATAGGCTGGCCGCCGGCGGACCGCGCGAGGAAGGCATTCCCATTGGGCATCGTGACCACCAGTTCCGAGACACTGTTCAGCCAGCCGGCCGAGGCGGTGTACGACTTCGTCACCGATCCGGCCAACTGGGCCAGGACCTATCCGGGCGGGCCGCGGATCAGCGGTGTCCCCGACGAGCTGCCCCTGCGGGTCGGTGACACGTGGAAGGAGGCCCACCCGACGCACGACCGCGTGTTCACGTGGCAACTGGCCGTCGCCGCGCGCCCGCGGGTCTGGGTGTTCCACTCCGTCGGCCGCCTGGGAGCCGGCGGTGACGGCGACGGCGGCCTCGAGGGCCGGATGGCCGTCGAGTACCGCTTCACCCGACCGGCGCCGGACACCACGCTGTTCACCCGCACCATGACGATCGAGGCGTACCGCGATGCGCCGTTGTCGGACAACTTCTTCCGTATCGTCAACCCGGCGCACATCGACGCCTATCACGCGGCTGTCGCGCGCGAGCTCGCCGGTTAGCCGGCGCGCAGGCCGAGGCCGGGCGATCGGCCCCGGATCAGGTCGGCGGCCTTCTCACCGATCATGATCGTCGCGACGTTGGTGTTGACCGACGGGATCTTCGGCATCACCGAGGCGTCGGCCACCCGCAGCCCGGTCAGCCCGTGCACCCGCAGGTCCGTATCCACCACCGCCTCGGGGCCGGTGCCCATCGCGCAGCTGCCGACGGGGTGGTAGTACGTGCTGGTGGCGTGACGTACGTAGGCGCGCAACGCCGCCGCATCGCGGACCGCAGGCCCGGGCAGCACCTCACGGGCCCGCCATGGCGCGAATGCGTGGCCCGTTGCGATGTCGCGCGCCACCTCGATCCCGTGCATCAGCCGGCGCACGTCGGATTCCTCGCCGAGGTAGTTCGGGTCGATCAACGGCGGAGCAGCCGGATCCGCACTCGCGATGCGGATCGAGCCGCGGGCGTCGGGCACCGTGGCGATGGCGAAGGTGTAGCTGTTCGCCGGGGCGGCCAGGTGCGGCGGGTGGAACGGCACGTGGATGAACATCAGCTGCATGTCCGGTCCGCCCAGCGACGCGTCGCTGCGCCACAGCATCGACGTCTCGGCATGGTTGGTCCGGCCGACGGGAATCGGCCGCGCCGCCTCGTGAACGACCGGGCACAGCGGGTGGTCGTGCAGGTTGCGACCGACCCCGGGCAGGTCGTGCACGACGCGGACGCCGACGGACTCGAGTTCGGCGGCGGCGCCGACGCCGGACAGCAGCAGCAGCCGTGGAGAGTCGACGGCGCCGGCGCTGACCACCACCTCGGCGTCGGCGTGCGCGGTCATGCGCCGGCCGCGACACACGAAATCGACTCCCGTGCAGCGGTGTCCGTCGAAGCGCAGCGTGAGTGCGCGCGACGAGGTGGCGACGGTCAGATTCGGTCTGCCCCGCACCGGATGCAGGTAGGCCGATGCGGTGCTCTGCCGGGTCCCGCCGGTGATCGACAGGTCGTGCCAGCCCGCACCCTCGGCGTCCGCCCCGTTCATGTCGGCGGTGAGTGGGAACCCCGCGGCCGCCGCACCGTCGAGGAACACCTGGGACAGCGGGTTGGCGTCCGCGGCCGCGGCGGGCGCCGGCGACAACGGCCCGTCGGTCCCGCGGTGGTGCGGATCCCGGCCGCCGACGGTCTCCATCCGGCGGAAGTAGGGCAGCACCGAATCGTGGTCCCAGCCCGTGCACCCGGACTTCGCCCAGCTGTCGAAGTCGTTCGGGTGGCCACGCAGGTACACCATCGCGTTGATGCTGCCGCTGCCGCCGAGTGTGTGCCCGCGTGGCCAGTCGTGTTCCCGCCCGGCGGTGCCCGACTGTGCGACGGTGCCCGACTGTGCGACGGTGCGGTACGCGTAGTCCACGTCGGTGCCCCACAACGCCGGCCACGCCGGCGGCGCGGCGATCTCGGGCCTGCTGTCGCCCGATCCGGATTCGAGCAGCAGCACCCGGGCGGCGGGGTCCTCGCTGAGCCGGGCGGCGATCACGCAGCCGGCGGACCCGCCGCCGATCACCACGTAGTCGAACCGGCCCTCGCCGTCGACGCCTGCGACGTCCATCGGGTTCCTCTCATCTGTGGTCGGTTCAACCGCGTTGTGCGGCAGTCGATCAGCGGGTGGTAGCGGTCGCGGCCTGCTCGATCAGGTCGGCGACGGCGTCGGGCCGGGAGACGGTGACCGCGTGGGACGCCTCGATGTCCACGCTGTGCGCCTTCGCGCGCTCGCCCATGAACCGCATGGAGGCGGCGGGGATGGCGAGGTCCTGGGTGGTCACCATGTTCCAGGACGGGATCGTCTTCCAGGCCGCCGCCGTGGCGGGCTCCTCCAGCGCGGCCGTGGTGATCGGCCGCTGGGTGGCCGCCATCCGGACGGCGACGTCCTGCGGGACGTCGGCGGCGAAGACCCGCTGGAACTCGTCCTGCTTGATGTAGCTGTCGACGCCGGCCCCCCCGCCGGGCCCGGGGACGCTCACGGTGTGGAGGGCGGGGCCCAGTTCGCCTCCGGGGTACTTCGCGGCCAGTTGGCCCGTGCTCTCTCCGGGCTCCAGCAGGAAGCTGGCGACGAACACCAGCGCCTTGACGTTCGGGCTGCCGTCGGCGGCCTCGCTCATCACCGAGCCGCCGTAGGAGTGGCCGGCCAGCACCACGGGGCCGGGAACGCTGTCCAGCACGCTGCGGACGTACTGAGCGTCCGAGCGCAGGCCCCGTAACGGATTGGCGGCGGCGATCACGGGATAGCCTGCGCCCTCGAGGATGTCGATCACACCGTTCCAGCTCGACGAGTCGGCGAAGGCGCCGTGCACCAGCACCACCGTCGGCTTGTCCCCCGCCGGGGACTGCTCGGCCGCCGTGATCTCGGCTGCGCGTCGCTCGTCCGACGGGCTGCCGCATCCCGCTGCGAGAGTCGCCAGCGCCACCGCTGCGGTCATCGTGGTGAAGAACGTCCTTCTCATCATCTCTCCTCACGTGACGACCCATCGGCCGCCGTCGGTTGATATGCAATATATTGCGTTTTGGATGGCGTTCTGTCAAGCGCCACGTCGCACGGCGCGGCCCCCCGAGCCCGCGCCCGCGTCCGGCTCATTGCTCGGGAGGGAAATCCACTCCACGAGAGAGCGATTCGAGATCTCGGATCTCGGCGCCGTCGCGGAGTTGCCGGCGACCATCCCCGCCGCCGAGCTGGCGGTCCTGCGTCACCACGGTGCGCACGACGACGTCGACCTCGCCTACAGCGCGCTCGGCGAGTACGCCACACGTCACGAGATCAGCGTCGAAGCTCCGCTGCGGGAGTACTACGAGTGTTTCTCGTGGGACACCGAAGATCCCGGGCAGTGGTCGACCGATCTGTGCTGGCCGGTGTTCCGGGCCGACGCGTGAGCGCGCCGCCCCGCCGGGGTGTCTATGCGAACTCCTGCCGGTCGATCAGGAGTGACAGCGTCTCCCAGTTGCGCTGCGTCGCCTCCGCGGCGGCATCGGCGTCGCCCTGACGACACAGCTCGATGATCCGCTTGTGCTGCGCGATCGACTCCCTGCCGGACAGCGAGGAGAAGCGCAGGAATTCGAGTCGCCGCAGCACCGGGGTCACCTGCTCGAGCACCACCGGGATCGTCCGGTTCTGGCTGGCTTCCACGGCGACCGCGTGGAACTCGTCGTCGGCGCGCATGGCGGACTCCGCTTCACCGGCCGAGAACGCGGCGGCGAAGTCCTTGTTCGTCTTCACCATCGCGGCGATCTCCCGCTTCCCCATCAGCGGGACGGCAGTGCGCACCGCGAGCGCGTGCATCGCGGCGGCGACGGCCTGCGCATCCAGCAGAGACCTGCGTTCGATGGTCGCCACGACCGTCGAACGCCCGGGCAGGGTGTGGACCAGCCCGGCTGTCTCCAACCGGGCGATCGCCTCCCGGATCGGGGTGCGGCTGATCCCCAGCCATGCTTCGAGTTCGGGATCGCGCAGCTTCTCGCCGGGGGCGAGCGTGCCGTTGACGATGGCGTCCCGCAGCGAGATGTAGGCGTTCTCCCGTAGCAGCGACCTCTTGTGCTTACCGACTTCGTCCGGGACCGGCATGCAATATATCGTATCTTACGACCGTTCCGCCGTGGACGGCTGACCTGAGGGCGTCGCCGGTCGCGACGCCAATGTGAGGAGAGCGGATGCCCATCGAAGACTTCGAACGCCATCCCCTCACCTTCGGCCCCAGTCCCGTACATCGGTTGCCGAGGCTGAGCGCTCACCTCGGTGGCGCGCAGATCTGGGCCAAGCGCGAGGACGTCAACTCCGGTCTGGCCTACGGCGGGAACAAGACTCGCAAGCTCGAGTACCTGATCCCCGACGCACTGAAGCGCGGGGCCGACACGCTGGTGTCGATCGGTGGCGTCCAGTCCAACCACACCCGCCAGGTGGCCGCGGTCGCCGCGAAGCTGGGCATGAAAGCCGTTCTCGTGCAGGAGAGATGGGTGGACTGGCCGGATCCGGTGGCCGATGAGGTCGGCAACATCCTGCTGTCCCGCATCATGGGCGCCGACGTCCGGCTCGACCCGGCCGGCTTCGGAATCGAGTTCAAAGACAGCTGGCGCAACGCGATCGACGACGTCGAACGAGCAGGCGGGATCCCGTACGCCATCCCCGCCGGCGCCTCCGATCACGAGTTGGGCGGCCTGGGTTTCGCGAACTGGGCATACGAGGTGCAACGACAGGAGGAGCAACTCGGGGTGTTCTTCGACACCATCGTGGTCTGCAGCGTGACGGGTTCCACCCAGGCCGGGATGATCGCCGGCTTCGCGGGCCAGGACCGGCCGCGCCGGGTGATCGGCATCGACGCGTCCGCGAAGGTGGAGCAGACGCGCGAGCAGGTCGGGCGGATCGCGCACAGAACCGCCGAGCTGATCGGGCTGGGGCGTCCCCTGCGCGACGAGGAGACCACGGTCCTCGAAGGCTGGGCTGGCGACTACTACGGCATCCCGGTCGCGTCGACGGTCGACGCCATCAGGCTGACCGGCCGGCTGGAGGGCGTCATCCTGGATCCGGTGTACGAAGGCAAGTCGATGGCGGCGTTGATCGACCTCGTCACATCAGGTGACATCCCGCCGGACTCCACGGTGTTGTATGCCCACCTGGGGGGACAACCCGCGCTGAACGCCTACCGCGGCGTCTTCTGACATTCGAAGGCGCGCCTCAGCGCATCGCCCTGCAACGCGAACAGCCGGGTACTGAGCTCCCAGTCGGGAAGCAGGGAGTCGAACCCGTGGCAGGTGCCGGGGTACACGTGCAGCTCGGTCGCCACACCGGCCCGCAGCAGCCGGGCGGCGTAGTCGATCGCCTCGTCGCGCAGCGGATCGAGTTCCGAGCACGTGATCAGGGCGGGTGCGACACCGCTCAGGTCGGCGGTGCGGGCGGGCACCGCGTCCGGCGGCGCCGACCCGGCCGCCACGTACCGCCACATGAGATCGACCGCCGCGCTGTCGAATCCGGGTGTGGTGGCGAACTCCCGCCGCGACGGTGTCATCCGGTCGTCGAGGACCGGCTGGTGCAGCAGCTGAAACAGCACCGAAGGCACATCGCCACG
>NZ_JAUMSQ010000102.1:0-3277 GCF_030519285.1 Mycolicibacterium arseniciresistens | reverse complement strand
TCGAATCCGGGTGTGGTGGCGAACTCCCGCCGCGACGGTGTCATCCGGTCGTCGAGGACCGGCTGGTGCAGCAGCTGAAACAGCACCGAAGGCACATCGCCACGCGCGGCGCGCTGCGCCAGCCCCGCCGCGAGCGCACCGCCGGCGCTGCTGCCCGCGACCGCCACCCGGGCCGGATCCAGGTGCAGCGCCGCCGCATTCGTGACGGCCCAGCGCAGCACCGCCACCGCGTCGGAGAACGCGGCGGGATGCGGGTGCTCGGGCGCGAGCCGGTAGTCCACCGACAGCACGGCGCAACGCCCCCGGCGTGCGAGTTCGACGCACTGCCGGTGGTCGGTGTCGAGGTTGCCGAGCACGAATGCACCGGAATGCACGTAGACCACCGCGGGCGCCGGCGACCCGCCACTGCGGTACACCCGTACCGGAATGGACCGGCCCCCTCCGGCCGGGACGGACTCCTCGCCGACGTCCACCCCCGCGGCGTCGACCGCTTCCGCCGAGGTCCGGCGGCGCTCGTCGAGCGACGACCGCACCGCATGGAGCACGCCGGGCGACAGGTCGGTGCGGGCGCCGGCCAGGTGCCGCAGCGCGGGGTGGAGCCGGTGCGCGATGCCCGGTCCGGGGGTCATCGCCGTCAGCCGGTGGCCACCGGGTGCGCCTGCACCGCGATGTCGGGCCGGCTCACCGGCGCGTCGAAGGTGTAGTCGGCGGGCCTGAACCGGCGCGTCATCCTCCAGAACACCCCCGCGCTGCGTGGCCACTGCGTCACCACCCGGCCGTTGGCGGCTCGGAAGTAGTTGCTGCACCGCGTCGTCCACACCGTCCCGGCCATCCACCGGTCGATCCTGGCGATGAAGTCCACCATCGCCTGCGGGCGGACCGCGACGTACCTGCGCCGCCGGCGGCGCAGGTGACGCAGCACCCGCACGATGTAGCGGGCCTGGGCCTCCAGCATGAAGATGACACTGTTGGAGCCCACGTTGGTGTTCGGCCCGTACAGCATGAAGAAGTTCGGGTACCCCGGCACCGCCATGCCCAGATACGCATACGCGCCGTCGCGCCACGTGTCGCGCAGTGCGACGCCGCCCTCCCCCACCACCTCGATCTGGCCCAGGTAG
This sequence comes from Mycolicibacterium arseniciresistens, assembly GCF_030519285.1. Taxonomy (NCBI): domain Bacteria; kingdom Bacillati; phylum Actinomycetota; class Actinomycetes; order Mycobacteriales; family Mycobacteriaceae; genus Mycobacterium; species Mycolicibacterium arseniciresistens. The sequence goes on along the minus strand of NZ_JAUMSQ010000102.1, from coordinate 2,159 downwards.
TCGGCCGCGGCGTACCCGGTCGCGCACACCACGACGTCGACGTCGAGTTCGGTGCCATCGGCGGTCACCAGCGACCGTGCCCGCAGTGCCCGCGCCGGGCTGGACACCACGCGGACGTGCGGCCGGGTCAGGGTCTGCAGGTAGTCGGTGGCGAACACCAGCCGCTTGCAGCCGAACGGGTGCTGCGGTGTGAGCTGCTCGCGCAACCGCTCGTCGGCCACCGTCTTCTCGAGCACCGTGGTCGCGACGTCCCGGAATTCGCGGGTCTTGTCGCTGCCGTGTTCTATCACCGCGATGTTCGACTCGCTGCGCAGCCACAGGCGGGTGCGGTACAGCCGCTTCGCGAACGGGATGTGCGCGAACGCCCACCGCTCGCGCGCGGTGTAGGGCCGGTCGGGCTTGGGCAGGATCCAGGTCGCCGAGCGCTGCACGGAGTAGACGGAGCGCGCCACCTTCGCCACCTCGGGGATGAGCTGCGCCGCGGTCGATCCGGTGCCGAGGACGGCGACGTCGCGGCCGGTCAGGTCGACGGAGTGGTCCCAGCGCGCGGTGTGCATGACGGTGCCGGTGAACGGTTCCTCTTCGACGAGGTCCGGCATCACCGGCTGGGTGAACAGTCCGATCGCCGAGACCACGACGTCGAAGTCGTGGTGCTCGCCGCCGGCCGTCGTCAGCCGCCACGACCGGCGGTCGGGATCCCAGCGCGCCGAGACGATCTCGGTCTGCAGCCGCAGGTGCGGCTCGAGGGTGTGGCGGCGGGCGCAGTCCTCGAAGTAGGCGAGGATCTCGGGCTGACCCGACCAGAGCCTCGACCAGTGCGGGTTGAGGTCGAACGAGTAGGAGTACAGATGCGATTTCACGTCGCAGGCCAGACCCGGGTAGGTATTGATGCGCCAGGTGCCGCCGACGCCGTCCTCCCGGTCGAAGATGGTGAAGTCGCGGAAGCCGGCTTTGCGCAACAGGATTCCCAGCGCGAGGCCGCCCGGGCCCGCGCCGATGATGCCCACGGACATGCTCATCGACCTCATCCGATCTGAAGTGTCTGGCCGCCGTCGACGACGAGTTCGGACCCGGTGATGAACGACGCCTGCTCGGACACCAGGAAGGCCACGGCGTCGGCGATCTCCGCCGGGCGGCCCAGCCGGCCGCTGACCGCCTGTGCCACCAGCCGCGCCTGGGTGGCGTCGTCGAGCATCGGTGTCTGCACCGGGCCCGGGAACACCGCGTTGACCCGGATGCCCGCCGGCGCCAGCTCGGCCGCGGCCACCTGCGTCAGCCCGCGCAGCGCCCACTTGGACGACCCGTAGGCGGCGTGGTTCGGGAAGGCGCGCACCGCCCCGGTGCTGCAGGTGTTGACCACGGCGGCACCGTCGGCGGCCGTCAGGTGGTCGAGCGCGGCGCGGATGCCGAGGAACGGCCCCAGACAGTTGACCCGCCAGCTGTTCTCGAAGCCGGTGGGCGTCTCGTCGCCGATCGCGGCGCGGTGCAGCACACCCGCGTTGTTGACCAGCGTCGTCAGCGCCCCGAACCGGCCGACCACCTCGGTGACCGCGGCGTCCCACTCCTCCGCCGAGGTGACGTCGAGCGGTATCGCCAGCACGGTGCCCGCGTCGTACTGCGCGGCGGTCTCCCGGACGTCGTCGCCGAGCACGTCGCACGCCGCCACCAGGAAGCCGTCGGCGTGCAGGCGCCGGACGATCGCCGCACCCTGACCCCGGGCGGCGCCCGTCACCAGCGCCACGCGCAACCCGCTCACCGGTACCCGCCCTCTGCCGCGCCCGGGGCGTCGATCGCGCCGGTCGCCTCGGCGAGGTGCGTGGCGGCGCCCCGGCGCAGGGCCTGCGATTCCGAAGCCAGCGTGATCATCTCGAATCCCATCTCTGCGAACATCTTTCCCGGGGCGCCCGCACCGGCGTGCACTCCGGCGACCAGACCGGCGCGGGCAGCCGCGGCGCGGATGTCCGCCATCGCCTCCAGCACCGCGGGGTGACGGTATGCCTCGGTGACCCGATGCCCGAGCGAGATCGCCAGGTCGGCGGGCCCGACGTAGATCCCGGTGAGGCCGGGCACCGCGCAGATCTCCTCGCGCGCGCCGTGCCCGCCCGCGGTCTCGATCATCGCGAACACGCCCGCGCGGTCCTGCAGCGCGGCCGTGTCGA
>NZ_JAUMSQ010000101.1:0-28469 GCF_030519285.1 Mycolicibacterium arseniciresistens | reverse complement strand
TCGACGCGATGGCCGACACCGTATGCCCCGATGACCCCCGCACCAAGAGGCAGCGTCGCGTCGATGCGATCGCCGCGGTGTGCCGCGGCGCCGAACGCCTGCCCTGCCAGTGCGGCAATCCGGACTGCCCGAAGAAGGACGCGGTGGCCGCCCCGTTCGTCATCCACACCATCACCGGCCCCAACACCGATGCGGTGGCCGCCGACACTGAAGCTGGCGCCGAGAAGTCGGATTTCGCGGCCGCCACCGACACCGTCGACACCGACGTCGCCAGCCCCGCTGACAAAGCCGACACCGACACCCAAGCCGAGCCCGACACCTCGGCCGAGCCCGTGGATGATTCGGTAGCGAGCCTGGTGCACAACGACGGCATCCTGCCGCCCGAACAGGTCGCGCCCCTGGCCGAGCACGCGACGATCCGGCCGCTGATCCATCCCGGCGACGCACCGCCCGAGCCGCGCTACACGCCCTCGCGCAAACTGGCGGAGTTCGTGCGGTGCCGCGACATGGGCTGCCGGTTCCCCGGCTGCGACGTGGCGGCCTTCAGCACCGACATCGACCACACCATCCCCTACAGCCAAGGCGGGCCCACCCAGGCGTCGAACCTGAAATGCCTGTGCCGCCTGCATCATTTGATCAAGACGTTCTGGGGCTGGCGTGACCGACAACAGTGCGACGGGACGGTCATCTGGACCAGCCCGGCAGGCCAGAGCTACACCACCACACCGGGATCGGCGCTGCTGTTCCCCTACCTGTGCACTCCGACGGCCCCCGCCGAACGACGCAACACCCGAGAAGACCAAAGTCTTAACCGCACCGCGATGATGCCGAAACGCCAACGCACCCGAGCCCAGAACAAGGCCGCCCGCATCGCCGCGGAACGCCAACAGAATCGCGAACACCGCGAAGCCCGCCGCCGCGCCCGCCGACAAGCACTCGACGCACTGTTCGCCCCCAAGCCACCACCGCAACCCGGCGACGAACCACCACCCTTCTAGCGACTCCGCGGCTCAACACCGCCGACGACATCACACGTCGGCGGTATCCGCTTGCGCAAGGCAGGATTCAGTGCACATCTGGGTGCACCGAACGCAACTGCGCGCTGTCCCAGTAGCCGCGCTGGTGTTGGATCAGTCCGTCGCGGACATGGAAGAACCCGCACCCGCGGAAGCCGTCCGGGTCGACCCATTCCAGCGCGGCCCAGTCACCCTCGACCACAAGGTTGATCGGTGTGCACGTCAACGGGCCCGCCGCGAACGTCTCTCGGTGAAATTGCTCGATCGCCGCCCGGCCGGCGACGGGGTCCAGCGCGATCTGATGGTTCTCCGCATCCTCGGCGTACAACGCCGAAAGGGCCTCCGCATCATTGGTGTTGAACAACTCCACCCAGCGCTCGATGGTCTCCCGCGTCGTCACCGGCCCTCCTACTCCGCGTTGACATCGAGCCCATGCGCCGCGGCGTACGACAACGCCTGCTCGATGTCGATTTTCGCGCCGCGCACCGAGGCGGTGGTCCAGAACGTCGGGTCCATTCGCGCGCCGCGCAGATCTGCCTCACCGAACTTGGCCCCGTTGCAACGGGCACCGGTGAGATCGGCGCGGCGCAGCACCGTCTTGCGCAGGTCGGCGCCCACGAGGCCGGCCTCCCGCAGCCGGCAGTCCGACAGGTCGACCCCGCGCAGGTCGCAACCACCCAGCACCGCCAGGGTCATGTCCACCTCGACCAGCACGAGCGGCCGCAGCCTGCACTCGGTGAACTCCGACCCGAGCAGGCTGCAGTGCTTGAACGTGCTGTGCCACAAGGTCGTCCGCCGGAACCGGCAGTTCCGGAACGCCGTCCCGACATGCTCGGACTCACTCATGTCGACTCCGCTGAAGTCACATCCGTCGAACACCACCCGATCGGTGCGCAACCGGCTCAGGTCCTCGTCGCGGAAGTCCCGGCCGATGAACTCCTCCTCGGCCCAGACCGTGTCGCCGCTCACCCGTCAGCCGGGCAGCGCGCTGAGGCTGTCGAGGGCGTACTCGGTGACCGCGATCAAGGCGGCCTTCGCCGAATGCCGGTCGCGGGCATCCACACTGACCACCGGGATACGGTCCGGCAGTGCGAGCGCCTTGCGCACCGCGGCGGCCGGGTGCTTCGGCGCGTTGTCGAATTCGTTGACCGCGATGAGGAACGGCAGCCGGCGCGCCTCGAAGAAGTCGACCGCGGCGAAGCTGTCCTGCAGCCGCCGGACGTCGACCAGGATGATCGCGCCGATCGCCCCGCGCACCAGGTCGTCCCACATGAACCAGAAGCGGCGCTGCCCCGGTGTCCCGAACAGGTACAGCACCAGGTCGTCACCGAGGGTGATGCGGCCGAAGTCCATCGCCACCGTGGTGGTCCGCTTGTCCGGGGTGGCGTCCAGTCCGTCCAGCCCGGCCGACGCATTGGTCACCAGGGCCTCGGTCCGCAACGGCATGATCTCCGACACCGCACCGACGAAGGTGGTCTTCCCGGCGCCGAAGCCACCGGAGACGACGATCTTGGTCGAGGCGGCGTCGCGTCGATCAGAGTGCCCTGAGGCCACGCAGCGTCCTTCCTATCAGTTCGCGACGTTCGTCGTAGGTCGCCGAGTCGTCGAGGGTGACGAGCACCCGTAGATAACCTTGCGTCACCAGGTCACCGATCAGCACGCGCGCCACGCCGAGCGGCACGGACAACCTGGCCGCGATCTCGGCGACCGAGGGGCTGTCCACACACAACGCCAGGATCTGACCGCGGATGTCGCTCGCCGGCCAGCGCGGCGCCTTGCCCGAGTTCAACGTCTCCACCGGCGCCTCCATCGGCAGGTGGACGCGAGACTCCGTGCGACCCGCGGTCAGAGTGTACGGCCGCACCAGGTTCGGCGTCGGCCCGGACTCCTCGGGGTCAGGTCCCGGATCCGGCTCCCAACCGCTCGATTCGCCTCTGCCGCTCGGATAGTCCATCGCGGATCACGAGTGCTGCGGAGTCCGTCGAGCCGACTGCACCACGGTGCCGACGCGCTCTACCAGTATCGCCATCTCGTAACCGATCTGGCCGATGTCACATGACCGCTTGGCCAGCGTCGCCAGATTCGACCCGTCGCCGACCCGCATCAGCAACAGGTAGCCGTTCTCCATCTCGACCACCGACTGCAACACGTGCCCGCCGTCGAACAGCTGGGCCGCGCCGGTGGACAGGCTCGCCAGCCCGGAGGCGACGGCTGCGAGCTGGTCGGCCCGCTCGCCGGGCATGTGCTCGCTGGCCGCCATCAGCAGTCCGTCGGCCGACACCAGCACCGCGTGCGACACACCGGACACCTCGCGGGCGAACTTCGAGACCAGCCAGTCGAGCGACTCGCGCGCGGACGGGCGTGCGAATGAGTCCCGGGGGTTCGCGGTGCTCCTGCTGTCCGGAAACGTCATTCGTATTCAGATCCTCTGGTCTCACGGGCGTGCATGCGGCCGGCGTGCACACCGCCGAAGTGGTTGCTGATGCTCGCGCGGACAGCGTCCGGATCGCGCAGCGGAAGCGACTCCGACCCATTGCCGGCGTCGACCGCCGATGCTACCTCGTCGTCCTGGTCGACGCTGCGATGCGCTCCGCCGTTGCGATGCCCGCCGTCGACGGCGTCGACCCCGCCCGGCACCAGCCGGGCACCCGGCTGCCGCACCGGCAACCCCTCCTCGGTGTGCGCGACGACGGGCGCCTCGTCGGCAGCTTCAGCCGCTGACCAGCCGTGATCCCATACCGACTCCCAGTTGAGGTCGCTGCTGTTGGCGATGTCATGGGGATCGATCAACCATTCCGACAGCATCTTCTGATAGATCGCGTCGTCGGACCCTGCGGTCTCGGACACGTCGCCGGACAGCTCCCCCGGCAGGTCGGCGGGACCGCGGACCGGCTCGACGGCGGACGCGGGCTCGGCCATTTCATGCGGCCGATCGTCCTGCGGCGGCTCGACCGACTCCGGCCGGTGCACGCCGTTGCTGGCCACCTGCGCCCGCGAGGCGAAGAACGCCGACGTGTTCGACGGACCCTGCGGTTCGGCCCGCGTCTGCGCCGGCATCGAGTCCTCCGGCCAGTCATCGACGGGCTGCAGGTCGGGCTGCACGTCGGGCTCGTCGACCGGCGCCGGCGCGGGGACGCCGGAGATGCCACTGGCACCTGGGTTGCGCTGCGGCAACAGCGAGATCGGGATGTCAGCGTGACCGTTGAGGTGCCCGGCCGGCTCGTCCTGGGCCGCATGGCCGAACTCGTCGCCGTAGACGTCACCGTGCGCGGTCCCGTTCGTGCGCTCCCGGCCGGGCGACGGGACCGCCGCGAAGGCGGTCAGGCCGGCGGGTGCGTCGGCCGACTCGGCGTACGGCTCGGGCGACGCGGCGTCACTGCGCGCGATCAGCTCGACCGGCACGTACACCCCCGCGGTGGTGCCCGAGTTCGGCTCTTCGGCGACCGTGGCGCGCAGCCGGACCACCAGGCCGTGCTGGGCGGCCAGCCGTCCGACCACGAACAGGCCCATGTGCCTGGCGGTGTACGGGTCGACCTCACCGCCGGACTGCAGGCGGGTGTTGGCCACCCGCAGGTCCGACTCGGTCATGCCCAGCCCGATGTCGCTGACCTCGATCACCAGTCCGCCGTTGCCGCTGTGCACCGCCGACACCCGGACCTGCGAGATCGGCGGTGAATAGCGCAGCGCATTGTCGAGCAGTTCGGCGAGCAGATGCACCAGGTCACCGGCCACCGGACCGGCGATCTCGCTGTCGGGCACCGTCGCGGTGATCACCCTGGCGTAGTCCTCGACCTCCGATGCGGCGGCGTTGATGATCGCCGCCACGGGCACCGGTGCCGCCTGGTCGCGCGGGATCCGCGCCCCGGAGAGCACCAGCAGGTTGGCGCCGTTGCGGCGCATCCGGGCCGCCAGGTGGTCGAGCCGGAACAGGCTCTCCAGCCGCTCGGGGTCGTCCTCGTTGGCCTCGAGCCGGTCGATCAGCGACAACTGCTGGTCCACCAGTGACCTGCTGCGCCGCGACAGCGTCTCGAACATGTCGCCGACCTGCATCTGCAACCGCGCCTGCTCGCCCGCCAGGAAGACCGCCTGCTCGTGCAGTTCGTCGACGGCGTGGGCGACCTGCCCGACCTCCTCGGTGGTGTGCACCGGGATCGGGGCCACCGGGCCCGGCTCACCGCCTGCGCGCACCCGCTCGATCTCGCCGGCCAGGTCCTCGTGGGCAACCTTCAGGGCGCTGTCGCGCAGTCGGCGCAGCGGCTGCACCAGCGAGCGCGCCACGAGCAGCACCACCGCCAGCGCGATGACGATCGCGACGGCCACCAGCACGGCGTCCCGGATGGCTGCGCTGCGCTGTGCGGCGGCCTCCTCGTTCACGGCCGCGGGGATGCTGGCGGTCAGGTCGTCGATCATGGTGCCGGCGATGCCGTCGGTCACCTGCTGGGACTGGAGCAGCTCGGGGTTGCCCGCCAGCACCACCCCCGGGGTGGCCATCATCGACATCCGCTTGAACATCTCGGTGCGCAGCGTGGCGGCATCCTGCGACGCCGGACCCAGCAGCTCGGCCATGCCGGTGACCGTGGACGGTTCGGTGCCCGCCAGCGTGGTCATCGACACCCGCAGCTCGGGTTCGGGTACGTCACCGCCTCGGGTGACGAGCATGTGCTGCAACGCCATCTGGCCGCGTGCACCGATGGCCCGCGACAGGGCACGCGCCTGCACCTGCACGTCGGCGGTGTCGGCCCGCGCCGATCCGGTGACGGCCGTCTCGGAGGTGAGCAAAAGCGCCCCGTACGCGAGCACCCGGCCCCGGAGGTCGATGGTGTTGGCCATCACCTTGTTGATCAGTTCCTGACCGATGGTGAGCAGGTTGTTGACGGCCAACTCGACGTCGTCCACGGCCTCGGTGTTCTCCAACCGCTCGCGGAGATCGGCCTTGCGGGAGTCGAAGTCGGCCAGCGGCTGCTGCGTCGGCGTGCCCTCCGTGGCGGCGATCATCGCGCCCTCGAATGCGGCCATGTACTCGCTGATCGCCGGGATCATGTCGGCGCGCTCGGCGGCCAGGCGCAGTTCTGACGCCGCGCTCGCACTGGCATTGATCCGCAGCCCGCCGAACCCGCCGGCCAGCAGCAGCGGCACCAGCACGATCGCGAAGACCTTCCAGCGCACCGGCCAATTGGTCGGCGACCACCGCGACGGACGCCTGGTCGGCGCCGCGGGCGCGACGGAGCCGCCGGCTGGTCCGCTCAGTATTGGATCGTGATTCATAGGTTTCCTGCTGTTTCGCCGTATGCGGGCGGCGCGGTTCTACGCCTGGATGCGCCTGGCAATTGCACGAGTATGACAGCCACCCGCGGGCGATTCCACAATTCTTACTGAACAGACAGAGTTCACAACGGTCCTTCAGTGTCGCCTCGTGGTAGACGAGCAAACAGTTTCGGCCACCGGCGATTCAGCTGCGATCATCATCGGATGTTCCGGGTGATGTTCTACTCACCGCGAATCGCGCCGAACACCGGCAACGCGATCCGCATGGTGGCGGCGACGGGTTGCGAGCTCCACCTCGTCGAACCGTTGGGGTTCGACCTGACCGAACCGAAGCTGCGCCGCGCCGGGCTCGACTACCACGACCTCGCGTCGGTCACCGTGCACCCGAATCTGCCTGCGGCGTGGGCAGCCCTGGCCCCGAAAGCCGTGTACGCGTTCACCGCGCACGCCCGGACGCCGTTCGGCGAGATCGGCTACCGCCCCGGCGACGTGCTGATGTTCGGTCCGGAACCGACCGGCCTTGACGACGAGACGCTGGCCGACCCGCACATCACCGCGACCGTGCGTATCCCGATGCTCGACGGCCGGCGTTCCTTGAATCTGTCGAACGCCGCCGCGGTGGCGGTGTACGAGGCATGGCGCCAGCAAGGTTTCACCGGCGCGGTGTGACGACCGACCTACCAGGTGTCCCAGTGCGTCAGCTGCTCGGCGGGCAGCCGCTTGGCGGGCTTGAAGTCGGTGCCCTTGGTGTAGGCGATGGGGAACAGCCCGCCCTGGGCGTACCTGTCGAACGGAATGCCGAGCAGCTCGGCGGCCTGCTTCTCGCCGTCGCCCATCAGGTGCAGCGAGGTCCACGCCGACCCAAGGCCGCGGGACCGCAGCGCGAGCATGAAGCTCCACACCGCGGGCATCAGCGACCCCCAGAACCCGGCGCTCATCGACGCGGGAGCGCCGTCGGGCCTGCCCTCCAGGCACGGGATCAACATCACCGGCACCTCGTGCAGGTGTTCGTTGAGAAACTTCGCCGAATCCATCACCTTCGGCGTGCGTTCGTCGCGGCTGTCGCCGAAAGACGGCTTCGGGGCGTTCAGGTACGGCGTCGCGTTGGTGCGGTAGATGTCGGCGAGCGCCTTCTTCTTCTCCGCGTCCTCGACGAACACCCACTGCCAGCCCTGCGCATTGGAGCCCGTCGGCGCCTGCAGCGCGATCTCCAGACACTCCATCAGCACGTCCCGCGGCACCGGCTTTTCGAGGTCCAGGCGCTTACGCACCGAACGGGTGGTGGTCAGGACTTCGTCGGCAGACAGGTTCAAGTTCATCTCCGCGAGACTACATTCGCTCCCATGGCAGTCGACTTGACGCAAGAGGTTTCCGGCAGGCTCGAAGCAGACCACTTCGGGTGGCTCACCACGGTGGCGAAGTCAGGGCAGCCGGTGCCGCGGCTGGTGTGGTTCTACTTCGACGGCACCGACATCGTCGTCTACACCATGGGGCAGGCGGCCAAGGTGCGGCACGTCGAGAACCACCCGCAGGTCAGCCTCAACCTCGACTCCGACGGCAGCGGCGGGGGCATCATCGTCATCGGCGGCGAGGCCACCGTCGACGCCACCGACGCCGACCCGCGCGAGGATGCGCCGTACTGGGCCAAGTACTCCGCTGACGCCGAGAAGATCGGCATCGCCGACGCGATGGCCTCCTACGGCACCCGGCTGCGGATCCGCATCGACAAGGTGTGGACCACGCCGACGGCGGGTTGACCATGCACAACGCATCTGATTTCGAGCGGCCCGTCAGCACCTGGCAGGACATCCCCGGCTGGTTCACATGGCGCGGCGGCCAGGAGGAGGCGGTGGCCCACTTCGGCGACGGCAGCCGCTTCGTCGAGGTGGGCTGCTACCTGGGCAAGAGCCTGTGCTCGCTGGCCGAGGTGGTGCGTGGGAGCGGTCGCGACATCGCGGTCACCGGCGTGGACACCGGTCGCGGCAGCGGCCCGGAGGGGGTCAGCGCGGTCAACGCTCACGGGCCCGCGGTGGAATTCGGCGGCGGCACCTTCGCCGGACTGCTGCACCGCAACCTGATCGCCTGCGGCGCAGCCGATCTGGTACAGCTGCTGATCACCGACTCGCTGGCGGCCGCCGAGCTGTTCGCCGACGAGTCACTGGCCTGGGTGCACCTCGACGCCCGGCACGACTACGACAGCGTGCGGGCCGACATCGCGGCATGGCTGCCCAAGGTGCGCCCCGGCGGCTGGCTGTCCGGCGACGACTACAACCGGGATTGGTTCCCCGGCGTGGTCGACGCGGTCGGCGACACACTGCCCGGGGCGGAGGTCTGGTGGTCGACGCAGTGGCGGTGGCTCAAGCCCTGACGGAGTCGGCGACCATGCCGCGGTGCATCACCCGGTCGCCGTCGACGCCGTCGTGGTCCGCCCGGTGCATCACGCACCGGTTGTCCCACATCACCACGTCGCCGGGGCGCCACTGGTGGCGCAGCACGTTGTCCTCGCGGGTGGAGTGCGCGACGAGCATCGAGACCACCCGGGCCGCCCGGTCCACGGACAGTCCGCTCACCGCCGCACACCGCTTCGGTGTCGACAGGTACAGCGCGGTGCGGCCCGACAACGGATGCGTCAGCGCCACCGGGTGAGCGGCCGAGGTCTCCTCGTCGTCACCGAGATCGAGGCCCGTGACGACATGGGTGATGCTGCGCCCCTGCAGATCCCCGCGAACGTGGGCGGGCAGCGTCTCCCACGCCCGGTACTGATTGGTGAACAGGGTGTGGCCCCCGTGCCGCGGGACGTCGACGGCGCGCAGCGCGGTGTAGGCGGGCGGGCGGCGCACGTAGCTCGTGTCGACGTGGAAGTTCGACCGCGGCGGCGTTGTCCGCCCGACATTGCTGATCACGTTCAGGTCGGCGAATCCGGGTACCGGCGTCTCCCCGGCCGTGAACATCAATTCGCCGAAACCCCTTAGGAACGCCAGGAACCCGGAGTCGTCGACGCACTGGCCGGACATGATCACGACGCCATGGCGGGCGAGCACCTGCCGCAGGCGGCCGACGGTCTCGTCGTCCAGCGCCCCGACCCGCAGGCCCTCCACCAGCGCGCCGACCGGCGCCAATTGCCTCACCTCGAACACGACGCCGATCCGATCTCGGCCTGCCGCAGCATGTGTGCGAACAGATCGGCCACCTCGCAGCCGTCGGCCGCGGCCATCATGGCGATGACGCTCGACGCGGCGAACGAGCAGTACAGGCCGGCCTCGAGGAACCACGGTTCGCCGTCGGGGTCGATGCGGAAGTCGAAGAGGCCGTAGTGCCGGCATCCCAACGCCCGATAGCAGGACCGGGCCGCGGCCCAGACCCGTTGCGTCACCGGGTCCTCGGGCGCGACGATCCACGCCCGGCTGACGTCCTTGGCCACCAGGAACAGTTCACCGTCGGCGCCGCGGGCCAGCTTGTCCCCCGCCGTGCGGATCGGCTTGCTCGACGGATTCACCGCGTACTCCTCGAGCGGCAGGCACCACAGTTCGCCGTCACGCTCCACCACACCGCAGCGCACCTCGCGACCCAGCTCGACGTAGGACTCGACGAGCACGCCGGAGCCGTGCGCCGTCGCCGCGTCGACCGCGGGTCCGAACTCCGCATCGTCACGCACCAGGCTGACCCCCGCCGAATTGTCGGCGGCGGCAGGCTTCACCACCACCGGCAGCGGTATGCGCAGCGCGTCGCCGGGTTCCAGGGTCTGCGCGTCCGGCACCGGAACCCCGGCGGCCGCGACGACCGCCCTGGCCTTGGTCTTGTCGGCGGTCATCGCCATCACCTCGGGCCGGTTCCCCAGATACTGCAGCCCGAGCAGGTCGAGCAGCGCCCGGAAGGTGGTCATGCCTGGACGGCAGAACATCTGCGGCACCGCCACGTCGATGGGCATGTCGCTCAGCCGGTCGACGGCCGCCGCGATGCTGTACGACTCTGCGGCGGCGATACTCCCGGTCTCCAGAGTGGCGGGGAAGCACCACTTGCCGCCCGGTGCGACGTAGGCGATCTGATGGCGGTACCGGTGCGGCGCGTCGAGTGCGGCGAGGCAGTCGCGGGCGTACAGCCGGGAGAGGTCGGCGTGGAACTCGTCGACCGGCGAGCCGACGAGGTGCAGCACCGAGATCATCAGTCGCCTCCTGCCTCGACGAGCTTGCCGATGTTGAAGTCGATGCGGCTCCACCCCCGGCCGCTGCGCAGGTTGGCCAGCAGGAGCGAGGGAATCTGCAGGTGGTGAACCATCAGGTAGGGCAACGGATCCCAACGGGAGAAGATCGCGTCGCGGCCCTGCAGTACTGTCCTCAGTCCGCCGCGGCCGGACAGCAGGCGCCACAGCTCGTGATAGGTCCAGTAGGTCGCCCGCGCCTCGGCGGCCGGGGTGATCTCGACGTGCTGGGCGTCGAGGTACGCGCCGGCGACGCGGGGATCGTCGCCGAACACGGTGATCGCAGAATGCGTCCGCGGATTGCACTCGATAGCGTACGGCGTGCCGTCCTCGGCCTCGATGAAGTCGAACGACACCTGGCCGGTCAACTCGAGGCACTTGACGAGATGTTCGACCCAGTGCCGGATCCGCGGCTTGTCGACGTGCGCGTAGTTGACCTGGAACGCCGACGACTCGCAACAGCAGTAGACGCGCATGGCGCCGTCGCGCACGGTGGCGTGGGTGCAGTACTCGCGGCCGGGGATGAATTCTTGCAGGATCCACGGGTCGTCCGCGGAGATGGCCAGTGAGCGGGCGAATGCCGCGTTGCGCTCGGGTGTCTTGCGGGTCAGCGGGGTGAGATCGGTCCGTCCGACCGGGTGATAGGCGATCCGCTTGAGGATGTACGTCCTGCCCTCGGGGAAGTCGAACTCCTCGACCTGCCGCGCATCGGTGATGCGGTGGGTGTCGGGCACGCTCAGGCCGAGAGACGTCGCAAGCCGGGAGAATTCGGACTTGTCGTCGAGCGCGGCGACGGTGTCGGCGTGCCCGTGCACCACGTCGCACACGTCGTCGAGCAGTGACCGTGCCCGCGCGTCGGGCACGCTGGCCGCCGGGCTCGACACCGGCACGACGACGTCGACCCCCTCCCGGCGGACGATGTCTAGCAGCGCCTGGGCGTAGCCGGGATCCGACGGCTCCGGAACGCAGTGGAACGCGTCGACGGCCTTGGAGAAGCGGTGACCGGTGAAGCGGTACTTCGCCGACTCCACCAGCACCACCCGGTGTCCGGCGAGGTGGAACGACCTCGCCAGCTGCAGTGCCTTGGTCATCTTGCCGCCCGTGAGCAGAATGGTCCGCACCGCGACGGGTCCCGGCAGGCGGGACGGCGGCGGACGGCGTTGCGCCAGCGCCAGTCCCACGACGGCGAGGTCGACCGGCAGGGTGGCGCACAGCGCGGCCAGGGCCGCCACCGTGCGTCCCGTGTGCGCCCGCGCCGTCGCCGTCACCAGTCGTCGGCCCGGCGGATGAGGGTGATGCCGTCGCGGACGGGGAGCAGCACCTGCTCGACGCGTGGATCGGCGGCCACGGCGGCGTTGAAGGACGCGATCGCCGCGCCGTTGGCCGTCGGCTCACCGCTGACCGAGTACGGCTGACCCTGCATCAGCGTGTTGTCGACGGCGATCACCGCACCGGGCGCCAGCAGGTCCGAGTCGAGCAGGACCTCGAGATAGCCCAGGTATCCGGCCTTGTCGGCGTCGATGAACACCAGGTCGAACGCCTGCAGTTCATCGTGGCGGGCTCGTTCGGCGAGCATGCCGAGCGTCTCCATGGCCGGCGCCACGGCGACGGTGATCTTCTTGCCCGACGGGGACGCGGCGAAACACCGCCGCGCGAACTGCGCTGCATGCCGGTCGATCTCGCAGGCGACGAGCACGCCGTCGGCGGGCAGCGCCTCGGCCATGGCGAGCGCCGAGTAACCGGTGAACATCCCGATCTCGAGCACCCGGGTGGCGCGGGTCATGTGCACCAGGAACTTCAGCGCCTGACCCTCGACGTGGCCGGAGAGCATCTCGGCCTCGAGCCCGCCGGTCCAGTACGCCCCTTGTGTGCGGCGGGCGAGTTCGGCCAGGGCGGGCGACTCGGGGGTGGTGCACCGGTCGAGGTAGTGATCCAGCCCGGCGGCCAGATCTCGCGCCCGGGCCAGCCTCGTCAGCGTCTCGGCGTCGACGTCGGGTGTGGTCTGCAGCCGTCGCCAGACCTCCTCGAGTTCCGCGGCCAGGATGGTCGACGGAGTCACCGCCCGGGGCAGACGCCGCTGCTCGGACTGCACGCTCATGACGCCACCACCGGCTCTGCGGCGGTGAACATCTCGATCCCTTCACCGCCACGGTCGAGCTCGATGCACAGCTTCTTGTGCAGTGTCAGCGTGTCGGACAGCTCCTCGACGGAGACGTCGTTGAGGAAGCGGCAGCGCCCGATCGGGTCGGGGATCGCCGCCCGCAGGGTGCCGTCGCGGGTCTTGAGGATCGAGCTGGTCGCCTGCTCCAGCAGTTCCGGGGTTAGGTGATCGCTGTCCAGCGCGAGCCCGAGTCCGCTCATCACCGCCAGCACGCGGTCCCGGTCGGCGGTCGTCAGGTGGCCGCGTCGCTCGGCAAGGGTGACCGACAGCGCCATGTCGATGTTGATGGCGTGCCCGTGGAAGAACGGCACCGGTGGAGCGAGTTCGAGCGTCGGGCTCCACGTGTGACCGAAGGCGATGACCCGGTCCAGGTCGATCTCGTGCAGGTTGGGCGCTTCGAGCTCCAGCATGGTCGCGATGGCCTGGTAGGTCAGCCGGTCGCCGACCCGGCGGAGTTCCGGTGTGCCGTCGAGGTGGCCGAATCTGGTGGAAAGCAGTGCCGGGCCGTGCTCTTCGAGCATCTGGAAGATCTCGGCGTTGCCCACCACGGCGATCTTGATGAGTTCGGCCATGCCGTTGCGCACCTGGTCGGCCGGCAGCGTCTTCAGGAAGGAGAAGTCGAGGAACACCCGCTGGGAAGCGTGATAGGCGCCCAACCGGTTCTTGTGCTTGCCGTAGTTGACGGCGACCTTGATCGACACGCTGGCGTCGATCAAACCGATCAGCGTGGTGGGGATGCGGATGTAGGGGGTGTTGCGCCGGTAGCTGGCGCAGGCGAAGCCGGCGACGTCGGTGGTCAGCCCGCCGCCGACGACCAGCACCGGTTCCGTGCGGACCAGTCCGAAGGCGTCGAACTCGCCGACGATGCGCTCGAAAGTCTCCAGCGACTTGGCCGTCTCGCGGATCTGCACGGGAACCACCGTCAGCGCAATGCCGTGATGGTCGAAGTAGTGGTGGATCGCCTCGCGATAGAGCGCGTAGACGGTCTCGTCGATCACCATCAGGGCGCGGCCGTAGGGCCGGTAGCACTCGGCGAGGTCGGGGCGGTCGACGTCGAAGACACCGTCGACGTAGAGCAGGTCGTATTCGATCTTCTCGTAACCCTCGACGTGAAAGGCCTTGTCGCTGGCCGAGACCCGGGCGGTCATGTCGCTCATTCCGTGAACCCCTCGCTCACGGCCAGCGAGACGACCCGGCGCTGGTCGAGATTGTTCACCGTCTCGGCCGCCGACCCGAAGTCGGCGCCCTCGGTGTTCTCGTTCGGGAAGGCGATGCACGTCACCCCGGCGGCCGTCGCGGCCTTCACCCCGCCGGCGTTGTCCTCGATCGCGACCGACTTGGCGGCGTCCTCGCCGAGTTGTTCGAGCGCCCAGAGATAGCACGCTGCATCGGGTTTCGGTGTGTCGACGGCATCGCTGTCGACGATCAGGTCGAAGGGATCCGCGCCGAGGTGCGGCTCGAGCGCCGACAGCAGCGCGGTGATGTTGGCCCGCGACGTGGTGGTGACGAAGCCGAGCTTCACGCCCTTGGCCTTGGCGGCGTCGATGACGTCCGCCACTCCGGGCCGCGGTGCCAGACCGGAGTCGGCCACCAGCCGCTGGAAGATCTCCGACTTGGTGGCGTGCACGGCGGCGGCGTCGACCTCGTCGCCGACGGCCTTGGCGTACTCGTCGATCCGGTCGGCGCCGCCGTTGGCGCCGAGCATCTCGCGGTAATCGTCCTGCGACCAGTTCCAGTCGAGTCCGTGGTCCTCGAACGCGTCGTTGAAGGCCCGACGTTGCAGCTCCGAGGTGTCAGCAACCGTACTGATGGAGCCGAAGAGGATGGCGGCCATGAGAGATCCTTCCTGGTCGGCGGCGAAACGCTGAACACGAGCACGCCGCGCACATTGGGGAGACAGCTATCGGCGTCGCGGACGCCCGCTTCTCGACACCCCGCGATGACAACCAATCTGACCGTTCACTACTGAACAGTTCGTCCATTACTTCACACTTGATGCACTATTGGAAGAGTTGTCCATCAGATAATTTCTGTCGGATCCATTACGCGGATGAGGGAGGTGATCGCACGGGGATCGAGGACGCACGCATCGGCCGCACCCGCGCCGATGTCTCCCGCGCGGCACTCGACGTGCTGATCGGCGAAGGCTGGGAGCAGGTGACCCATGCCCGGGTGGCAGAGGCGGCCGGCTACTCCAAGTCGACGCTGTACACCCACTGGCCGTCGCGGTACGACCTCATCGCCATGGCGATCGACTCGCTCGGGGACATGCCCCACCACGAGCCCACCGGAGAACTGCGGGCCGACATCGTCGGCGAGCTGACGGTGTTCCGGCAGGCCATTCGCGAACTGCGGCTGGACCACATCCTGGCCGGGATGGCGCAGTCGTCGTCGGTCGACGACGTCGCGGCGCTGCGGGAACGGGTCAACTCGGCGGGCCAGCGCAACCTGCGCGACATGCTGGCTCAGCGATTCGACGGCGCCGACCTCGAGGCGGCGGTGTCGATGCTCACCGGCGTCGTCGCCTGCCCGTCACTGATGTTCGGCCACCTGCCCGAGGACGAGGTGATCGCCGCCGCGGTGGACATCGTGCTGGGACACAAGAGCTAGCCGCTCAGCGGCTCAGGCTGTCTGTTCCGCTTCGCTGCGCTCAGCGGAAGTCCCTCGACTTCGACACCACCCGCAGGTCGAGCTTCTCCAGCCGGTCGGCCACCACGGTCACCGCGCCGGTGGCGTTCTGCACGATGCCGCGGATCACCATCGCCGGTGCGGTCTGCGCGAGCCGGCGGTGCCGCGCCCACACCCCGGGTGCGCACAGCACGTTGACCATCCCGGTCTCGTCCTCGAGGTTGACGAACGTCACGCCCTGCGCCGTCGCAGGCCGCTGCCGGTGGGTCACCGCGCCCGCGACCAGCACCCGGCTGCCGTCCCGCACGCCGAGCAGCTTGTCGGCCGGGACGACCCCCATCGCGTCGAGGTGCTCACGCAGGTACTGGGTGGGATAGCTGTCCGGGGAGACGCCCGTCGCCCACACGTCGGCCGCGGTCAGCTCCAGCTCACTCATCCCCGGCAGCGACGGCACATGCGACGATGAGCCGACACCCGGCAGCCGGTCGGGCCGTTCGGCGGCGGCCGCCCCCGCCGCCCACAGCCCCTCGCGGCGGGTGATGCCGAAGCAGCCCAGCGCCCCCGCCGTCGCCAGCGCCTCGGTCTGCGGCACCGACAGCTGCACCCGCCCGGTCAGATCGAGCAGATCGGTGAAGGGGCCGTTGGCATTCCGCTCGTCGACGATGCGCTCGGCGAGCTCGTCGCCGATGTGGCGGACACTGCCCAGACCCAGCCTGACGTCGAGCCCGCAGTTCTCCAGGGTGGCGTGCGCCAGGCTCGCATTGGCATCGGGGCCGTGCACGGTGACCCCGTGCCGCCGGGCGTCGGCCACCAGCGACTGCGGCGAATAGAACCCCATCGGCTGGGCACGCAGCAGCGCGGCGCAGAACGCCGCCGGATGGTGCAGCTTGAACCACGAGGAGTAGAACACCAGCGACGCGAACGACAGCGAATGGCTCTCCGGGAAACCGAAATTGGCGAACGCCTCGAGCTTCTCGTAGATCCGGTCGGCCACGTCACCGGTGATGCCGTGCCGGTTGCGCATCCCGTCGTAGAAGCGGCCACGCAGCCTGCGCATCTTCTCGGTGGAGCGCTTCGAGCCCATCGCGCGGCGCAGCTGGTCGGCCTCCGCGGCGGAGAAGCCCGCACAGTCGACGGCCAGTTGCATCAGCTGCTCCTGGAACAGCGGCACGCCCAGCGTCTTCCGCAGGGCCGACTCCATCGACGGGTGGTCGTAGGTGACCGGCTCCTCGCCGTTTCGCCGCTTGATGTACGGGTGGACCGACCCACCCTGGATCGGCCCTGGCCGGATCAGCGCCACCTCGACCACCAGGTCGTAGAACAGCCGCGGCTTCAGCCGGGGCAGGGTGGCCATCTGGGCGCGCGACTCCACCTGGAACACGCCGACCGAGTCGGCCCGCTGCAGCATCTCGTACACGGCGGGCTCGGAGAGATCGAGCTGGGCCAGGTCGACGTCGATGCCCTTGTGCTCGGCGACCAGGTCGATGCAGTAGTGCAGCGCCGAGAGCATCCCCAGTCCGAGCATGTCGAACTTCACCAGACCGATTGCGGCACAGTCGTCTTTGTCCCACTGCAACACGCTGCGGTTCTCCATGCGGGCCCACTCCACCGGGCACACGTCGGCGATCGGCCGGTCGCATATCACCATGCCCCCGGAGTGGATGCCCATGTGCCGCGGCAGGTTGGAGATCTGCTGGGCCAGGTCGATCACCTGCTCGGGGATGCCCTCGACGTGCTTGGTGTCCGCGAGCTTGCCCCACTGCCCGAACTGCTTGCTCCAGGCGTCCTGCTGCCCCTGGGAGAAGCCGAGCGCACGGGCCATGTCGCGCACGGCGCTGCGCCCGCGGTAGGTGATGACGTTGGCGACCTGGGCGGCGTAGTCGCGACCGTAGCGTTGGTAGACGTACTGGATGGCCTGCTCGCGCAGGTCGGACTCGATGTCGATGTCGATGTCGGGCGGCCCGTCGCGCGCCGGGGACAGGAACCGTTCGAACAGCAATTCGTTGGCGACCGGGTCGACGTTGGTGACGCCGAGGGCGTAACAGACCGCGGAGTTGGCCGCCGACCCGCGGCCCTGGGCCAGGATGCCGTTCTCCCGGCAGAACCGGGTGATGTCGTGCACCACCAGGAAATAGCCGGGGAAGGAAAGCTCTTCGATGACCCTCAGTTCGTGTTCGATCTGGTGGTAGGCCAGCGGCGCGCGCTCCGGCGGCCCGTACCGGTCGCGGGCGCCGGTCATCACCAGATGCCGCAGCCAGCTGTCCTCGGTGTGCCCCGGTGGGACGTCGAACGGCGGCAGCTGCGGGGCGATCAGCGTCAGCCCGAACGCGCACTGCTCGCCGAGGTCGGCGGCGGCCCGGACCGCCTCCGGGCTGTGCGCGAACAGCCGCGCCATCTCCTCACCCGACCGCAGGTGCGATCCGCCGAGCGGCGCAAGCCATCCCGCGGCGTCATCGATCGAGTTGCGGGCCCGGATCGCGCCCATCGCCATGGCCAGCCGCCCCCGCGACGGCTCGGCGAAGTGCGCCGCGGTGGTGGCCACCACGCCGAGACCGTAGCGCGGCGCCAGCTCGAGCAGCGCGGCGTTGCGCTCGTCGTCGCGGGGATGGCCGTGGTGGGTGAGCTCGACGCTGACCCGGTCGCGGCCGAACCGGTCGACCAGGTCGGCGAGCGCCGCGCCGGCCGCTTCCGGACCACCCTGCGACAGTGCCTGCCGCACATGGCCTTTACGGCATCCGGTGAGGATGTGCCAGTGACCGCCCGCGGCCTCGGTGAGCGTGTCGTAGTCGTATCGCGGCTTGCCCTTCTCCCCGCCCGCGAGGTGGGCCCTGGCGATCTCGCGCGACAACCGGCGATAGCCCTCGGGCCCGCGGGCCAGCACCAGCAGATGGGGGCCGGGCGGGTCGGGCACCTCGGTGCGGGCGGTGTTGCCCAGCGACAGTTCGGCGCCGAACACGGTCTGCACGCCGAGTTCGTGGGCGGCCTCGGCGAAGCGCACCACCCCGTAGAGCCCGTCGTGGTCGGTCAGCGCGATGGCGCGCAGATCCAGCCGGGCGGCCTCCTCGACGAGCTCCTCGGGTGTGCTGGCGCCGTCGAGGAAGCTGTAGGCCGAGTGCGCGTGCAGTTCGGCGTACGGCACCGACGAGGCGATCCGGTTCTCCCCCACCGGCTCGTAGGCGCCGCGCCTGCTCGACCAGGCCGGACTGTCACCGCCGTCGCCGGTGGGCTCGGCCAGTGGCGCACCGGCGCGGCGGGGCTTGCTGTTGAGCACCCGCTCCATCTCCGGCCAGTTCGACGGCCCGTCGTTCCACGCCACCCGACCAGTATATCGAACGCCAGTTCGAACGGCTCGGTTGCGCTGCCCGCCGGACGCCGCACCTCTACGATGCCTTTGGCCCACGGCGGGCCCCACGGAAGGACGGCGATGGCGTCAGGGAAGTACATCGGATACGTCGGTGGCATGGCCGTCGCCGTGGGGGTCGGGGCGGCCATCGCGGCCGCGGGCCACGGCACCGCCAACGCCGACACCGATTCGGGATCGACGACCTCGAGCAAGGGGTCGGACTCCTCGGCGGGCGCCACCGACGCGGGCCCGAAAAAGGCCGACCCGAAGAAAGCCGAGCGCCCCAAGCCGCTCAGGGATCTCGAGGATCGCGCCGAGAAGGTCACCGCGTCGCTGACCAAGGCGGCGGCGGCCAGGAAGTCCGCAGCCGACAAGCGTGCCGAAAAAGCCGACTCCGAGGGCGGCGAGCCCGCCCGCACCGCGACGACCGGGAAGCCGAAGCCGACCGCCGAGGAATTCGAGGCCGGACAGGTCCGCAAGCTCAAGGATCTGTTCCAGCCGAAGGAGATCGCGACGCCCGAGCCCGAAGCCGCGGCCGAGACGCGCCCCGCGATCAGGTCGAACACAAAGGCTGACAGCGGGATCGAGGCCGACGCGGATGCGCCGGTCACCACCGCCGCCGAACCGTGGAGCCCGAACCCGTTCCGGCCGGACGACCCCACGCCGACGGACATGCCCGCCGACGTCATGGCGCTGCGCGACGCCCTGGTGGGTGCGGCGATCGCCCCGGAGTTCCAGCCGTTCATCCGCGAGGGTGTCGAGGCCGGCTACCGGGTCAGCCAGATGGTGCCGTGGGTCAATGTGCTGGTGCCGCTGACGAAGATCGCGCCCGCCCTGCCCGACGCGATCGGTGGTGACCCGGCGGCCAAGGACGCCACGCAGATCATCGTCAACGAGCTGCTGAAGACCACACAGCCGGTGTCGCTGCTGTACTACGGCTACGACCAGCTCGCCGACCTGGCGAACCTCGAGGCCGAAGGCGACGCGCTCAAGCAGCAGTTCTACGTCGACGCATGGAACATCCTCG
This sequence comes from Mycolicibacterium arseniciresistens, assembly GCF_030519285.1. Classification (NCBI taxonomy): domain Bacteria; kingdom Bacillati; phylum Actinomycetota; class Actinomycetes; order Mycobacteriales; family Mycobacteriaceae; genus Mycobacterium; species Mycolicibacterium arseniciresistens. Next base: position 8,831 of record NZ_JAUMSQ010000101.1, on the reverse strand, counting down.
ACCCGTTCGCGCTCCTGCACAACCCGGGGACCTCGGGCATCGGGAACGGCGCGGGCACCGGCCTGACCGTCTGACCCGTCGCCGCCGCTGCGGTGTGTTTGCCGTCGCTCGGCCGACGTCCGTGGTCATAATCGGGTGTGATCTGGCTGCTGCAGATTCCTGCGCCGATTCTCGGTCTGCTGTGGGTCGGCGCCGTCGTCGGATTCTCCGTCGGCGGACTCCTCGTGTTCCGCAAGGCCGTTTCCCACACCAGACTCGAGAACGCGAATGCGGTGTCCAGCACGGTATTTCAGCTCGCCGGCGTGCTCTATGCCGTGCTCGTGGCGTTCGTCGTGGTGGTGGTGTGGGAGCAGTTCGGTGACGCCGAGGACGCCAGTGGTCTCGAGGCCAGTGCGATCGCCGACCTACTCCGCGACTCGGCTGCCCTGCCTGCGGAGTCCCGCGTCGCGGTGCAGCAGAGCCTCATCGCCTACACCCGGGACGTGATCGACGACGAGTTCCCGCGCATGCGTCGCGGCGAGACCATCGAGGAGCAGTCCGACGAACTGGCCGACGTCTGGGAGACCTACCTGACGGTGCAGCCGGAGAGCCGCAACGAGATCGCCTTCTTCGATCATGCGATCGTCCGGTTGAACGACCTCAGCGCCAACCGGAAGATGCGGGTGTCCACCGGCGAGGCGTCGGTCCCCGGCGAACTCTGGGTCCTGCTGCTGGGCGGCGGCGGCGTGGTGATGGCGTTCACCTTCCTGTTCGGCACCCGCGATCTGCTGGTTCATGCGCTGGCAGTGGGGCTGACGGCGGCTCTGCTGGGATTCGTCATGTACCTCATCTTCGCGCTGGAGCACCCGTACGTCGGTGCGCTCTCGGTCGAGCCCGCCCCGTACGTGACGGTGCTGCAGGTGTGGTCGGAGTAGCCCCGACCCGGCGCTCGCCGCCCTAGCCGACGGGAGTGTCCACCGGCGCGGGGGTGTCGCGCCGCAGCGTCTGCCCCTGGAAGAACCCCGGGCTGCGCACCCGCCAGATCAGCATCAGTACGGCGCCGAACAGCAGGATGCCGAATCCCATGTAGAAGACCAGCCCGATGCCGCCGACCGAGGTGCCGCTGCCGTTCTCGGGATTCATGCTCTCGCGCACCGAGATCACGAACACCGCGGCGAGCACCAGCCCGCCGAGCAACGGGAACAGGAACTTGAAGACCGCATTGTGCAGGTTGGCGAACAACTCACGGCGGAAGTACCACACGCACGCGAACGCGGTGATGCCGTAGTACCAGCAGATCATGATGCCCAGCGCCGCAATGGTATCCAGGAGCACACTCTCCGAGAGCAGGCTCACCACGGTGTAGAAAACCCCCGTGACCACCCCCGCCACGACGGTGCTGAACACCGGCACCAGGAACCGCGGGTGCACCGTGGCGAACCGGTCCGGGAACGCGCGGTAGGCGCCCATCGCGAGCATCGCCCGCGCCGCCGGCAGGAACGTCGTCTGCAGGCTGGCCACCGACGAGGCGAAGATCGCCAGGAACAGCAGCGGTCCGGCCCAGGTGCCGAGCACCGGGTCCGCGAGCGCGCCGAACACGTTGTCGGCGTTCTCCTCGTTGCCCAGCCCGAGGCCCTCGGCGCCGACGCCGGCGTACATCATCACCGCGACCGCGACGAGCAGGTAGGTCAGCAGGATCGACAGCACGCAGACGAGCCCCGCCCGTCCGGGCACCTTCGTCGGGTCCTTGGACTCCTCACCCAGCGTCAGGCAGGTGTCCCAGCCCCAGAACGCGAAGATCGAACCGGTCACCCCGATCACGAACGCGCTCAACGCCAAACCGGTGAAGGGGTTGAACCAGTCCAGGTCGAAGGCCAGCCCCGCGGGCGCGTCGCCGGCGCCCACATGCCAGAGCGCCGCGACCGCGAAGGCCAGCAGCACGATCATCTGGAAGCCGACCAGGATGTACTGGACCCGCTCGCTGGTGGTGATGCCGCGACTGGCGATGTAGGTGGCGATCGCGATGAATGCCAGTGTGGTGGCGATGTTGACCGCGGTGTTGCCCGCCAGGTCGGCGATCTCCGGCCGGTTGAGGATCCGGGCGATGAACAGGTAGAAGAACTCGACCGCGATCGCCGCGAGGTTCGACAGCACGATGATCGACGCCACGACCATCCCCCACCCGCACATCCACCCGACATAGGGTCCGAACGCCTTGGTGGACCACGTGAACGACGCACCGCAGTCCGGCGCGCGGGAGTTCAGCTCCCGGTATGCGTAGGCCGTCAGGAACATCGGGATGAAGCCGGCGATGAAGATCGCGGGCATCTTCAGCCCGACCGCGGCCACGATCAGCCCGATGCTGGCCGTCAGTGTGTATCCGGGTGCGACGCAGGAGATGCCGAGCACCGCGCCCGACAGCGTCCCGATCTTGCCGCTGGCCAGGCCCTTCGACACCAGACCTGAGTCGTCGTGCGCCACAGCCTCCGTCACGGCAGGTCCTCTTCACCGAGCTGGTCGCGGGGCACGACGACCATCGGCACGTCGAGCACGCGCAACATCTTGGCCGCCGTGGAACCGAGGAAGAGCCGCTTCGGTGCGCTGAGCCGGCTCGACCCCACCATGATGAGGTCGCCGTCGCGCCATTCCAGCTTGCTGACGGCGGTTTCCACCGACGGTCCGTCCACGACGGTCGACGTCACCGGGAAACCCTCGGGCAGCTCGCTTTTCGCCGTTTCCAGGGTCCGCGCCGCATGGTCGAGCGCTCGCCTGTGCACGGCGTCGGCGTCACCGCGCAGGGTGCCGAAGGTGGGGTCCAGTGCGACCAGCGACACCAGCCGCAGCGGCGTGCCTGCCGCCATGCTGAATCGAACGGCGTTGTCCAGCAAAAGATCCGCGCCTTCCCGCTCACCGATGGCGCATGTCACCTCACGGACCCGCTCGATCCCGGAAAGGCGCGCTCCCCGTGGCGCCACGGCCACCGGCACCGGCGACGAGTGCAGCAGTTCGTTGACCACCGAGCCCAGCGAGAAGCTGCCGGCCAGGCCGCCGCCGGATCCGCCCACCACGAGCGCGTCCGCCTCGAGCCTGCCCGCCTCCCGGATCAGCCCGTCGGCGTACGAGGCGGAGAAGCTGACGTGCCCCTGGGTCACAACGTCATCGGGCACCGCCCCGAGCGCGCGGTCGAGCCACTCCGTGGCCTGCTCGGCGAGCAGGTCCTCGTAGCCACCGGTGGTCACCATCGCGGGCACACCCCGGTCGGGTGGCATCACGATGCAGGCGTGCACCTCGGCGCCGAGCGTCCGGCCCAGGCGCACACCGAGCGCCAGGGCGTCACCACCTCCGGGCGTAGCGAGAAAACCGACCACCAGTCTCACGACCACCACCGCCCGTTCGCGTCTCGTCCGACCGTCGTGATGATCCTGTCAACCGCGGCAGCGGTTGGCGACGGCTTCGGCGAAATCCGCGGAAGGGGGCGGTGGCTCAGTCGGTGTACTCGGCGGTGCCGTCCTCGAGCACCAGCCTGCTGTCCGCGCCGTCCGGTGCCGCGGCCTCGGTGCGGAACACCGCCCGGCCGGGGTCGGTGCGCCAGATCGAGGTGGTCAGCGTCTCGCCGGGGAACACCGGCGAGGTGAAGCGGGCGCCGACGGCGGTGATCTTCGTGGCGTCGCCGCCGCCGAGTGCGGCCACCAGCGCCCGGCCCGCCACGCCGTAGGTGCACAGGCCGTGCAGGATCGGCCGCGGGAAACCGGCGAGCTCCTTGGCGAACCACGGGTCGCTGTGCAGCGGATTGCGGTCACCGGTGAGCCGGTAGAGCAGCGCCTGGTCCTCGCGGGTGGGCAGGGCGATCTGCGCGTCGGGTGCGCGGTCGGGGATCTGCGGCGCCACCGGGCGCTCACCGGGTTGGCCGCCGAAGCCGCCCTCGCCGCGGATGACGGCGGTGGACAGTGTCTCTGCGACGACCTGGCCGGTGTCCGGGTCGGTGCCGGTGCCCTTGAACACCAGGATCGCGTTCTTGCCCTCACCCTTGTCCTGGATGTCGGCCACCTCGGACACCACGCTGAGCTTGCCGGCCGGCGGGAGCGGCGCGAACAGCCGGATCTGCTGGGACCCGTGCAGCAGCATGCCGAAGTTGAAGGTCCCGACTTCGCCGACCGCGCCCCACGCAGGGCTCGCGATGACGGCGTAGGTGGGCAGCACCTGCTGCTCGATGTCGTGGCTGTTCTCGGTGGTGAACGCCAGATCCCCCGTGCCCGCGCCCACTCCGAGCGCATACAGCAGGGTCTCGCGGTCGGTCCACTCCAGCAGTTGAGGTGCGGACTTCTTCCCCACGGCGGTCGGGTCGATCGGCATGGACACTCCCTTCTCGGCTGAGACGGACCATACCGGTAGCGCAAAGACGGTTAGCAGGGCGAATAGTGGCTATGGAAGGCGGATGGTCGAGCCGAGCGGGCACTTGGCGATGAGTACGGTGCTCAGGTTGCACCGGTCGATGACTGCGGTGGTGGACCAGCAGCTCAAGTCCGGCTTCGCGCTGCGCCTCATCGACTACGAGATCCTCAAGGAGTTGCAGCATGCCGACGGCGTGCGGCTGCTGGGCGAGGTGGCCCGCCGGCTCTCGGTGCACGCCACGACGGTGAGCATCGCCTGCGACCGCCTCGCCGAGCGCGGCCTGCTGACGCGCCAGCGCCACCCCACCGATCGCAGGGCCACGCTGGTCACCATCACCGGTGAGGGCCGGGCGGTCGCGGAGGGGGCGACAGCGGCGCTGTGCAGCGTCGGCTTCGGTGTCACCGCCGACGACGCGCGCACCCTGACCGACGCGTTGACGAGTCTGTACGGCAGCGTCACACCTTATTGACCTTTGCCGGGCCAGGGGTGACCATGGCTCGCATGCGCTATGTCGTTACCGGCGGTACCGGGTTCATTGGACGCCGGGTCGTGTCCGAGCTGATTGCCCGCGGCACCGCCGCGCAGGTGTGGGTGCTGGTCCGCCGCGAGTCGCTGTCCCGCTTCGAACGCCTCGCCGGCGAGTGGGGTGAGCAGGTCAGACCGCTGGTGGGCGACCTGACTGCGGCCGGGCTGGACCTGACCGAGGAAGCCGTCGCGGAGCTGGGCGAAGTCGACCACGTGGTGCACTGCGCCGCGGTGTACGACATCACCGCCGACGACGACGCCCAGCGGGCGGCCAACGTCGAGGGCACCCGCGCGGTGATCGAACTGGCCCGCCGCCTCGACGCCACGCTGCACCATGTGTCCTCGATCGCGGTGGCGGGCACCTATCGGGGCCAGTTCACCGAGGACGACTTCGACGTCGCGCAGGACCTCCCGACGCCGTACCACCAGACGAAGTTCGAAGCCGAACTGCTGGTGCGGTCGGCCCCCGGCCTGCGCTACCGGGTGTACCGGCCCGCCGTGGTGGTCGGCGACTCGCAGACCGGCGAGATGGACAAGATCGACGGCCCCTACTACTTCTTCGGTCTGCTGGCGAAGCTGTCGCGGCTGCCGAGCCTCACCCCGATCGCGCTGCCCGACACCGGCAGGACCAACATCGTCCCGGTCGACTACGTGGCACGCGCCCTGACGGAGTTGCTGCATGCCGAGGGCCGCGACGGCCAGACGTTCCACCTGACCGCACCCGGCACCATCGGGCTGCGCGGCATCTACCGGGGTGTCGCGAAGGCCGCCGGCCTGCCGCCGCTGCGCGGCACGCTTCCCCGGGTGACGGCCGCGCCGGTGCTCGGCGCGACCGGGCGGATGAAGGTGTGGCGCAACATGGCGGCCACCCAACTCGGTGTGCCCGCCGAGATCCTCGACGTCGTCGACCTGGCCCCCACGTTCACCGCAGACAACACCGCGGAGGCGTTGCGCGGCACCGGCATCGAGGTGCCCGCCTTCTCGTCGTATGCCCCGCAGCTGTGGCGGTACTGGGCGAAGCACCTCAATCCCGACCGGGCCCGCCGCGACGATCCGGCCGGTCCGCTGGTGGGCAGGCATGTCGTCATCACCGGCGCCTCCAGCGGCATCGGCCGCGCCGCCGCCCTCGCGGTCGCCGCACGCGGCGCGACGGTGTTCGCGCTCGCCCGCAACGCCGAGGCGCTCGACGACCTGGTCGCCGAGATCCGGACTGCAGGCGGTCAGGCGCACGCGTTCACCTGCGATGTCGCCGATTCGGCGTCGGTGGACGCGACCGTGAAGGACATCCTCGGCCGGTTCGACCACGTCGACTATCTGGTGAACAACGCCGGCCGCTCCATCCGCCGTTCAGTGGCCAACTCCACCGACCGTCTGCACGACTACGAGCGGGTGATGGCGGTCAACTACTTCGGGGCGGTGCGGATGGTGCTCGCGCTGCTTCCGCACTGGCAGGAGCGCCGGTTCGGTCACGTGGTCAACGTGTCCAGCGCGGGCGTGCAGGCCGCGAGCCCGAAGTACAGCGCCTACGTGCCCAGCAAGGCCGCGCTCGACGCGTTCGCCGACGTGGTGTCCACCGAGACGCTGTCCGATCACGTCACGTTCACCACGATCCACATGCCGCTGGTGAAGACCCCGATGATCGCGCCCTCGCGCAAGCTCAACCCCATGCCGCCGATCACGGCCGACCACGCCGCCGCGATGATCGTGCGGGCACTGATCGACAAGCCTGCGCGCATCGACACCCCGGTCGGCACCCTCGCCGACATCGGGATGTACTTCGCGCCCAAGCTGTCCCGCCGGGTGCTGCATCAGGTCTATCTGGGTTATCCGGACTCGGCCGCAGCCAGGGGCGTCAGCGCCGACACGCCCACGGCGCGCCGGCCTGCGCGCCCGTCCCGCCCGGCCACGTCGCCGGTCAGGATGCCGCGGCCGGTCAAGCGCATGGTGCGACTCGTTCCCGGCGTGCACTGGTAACGCCGCGTATCCTCTCCGAAATGCCGACCCACAGTGGTGATTCCGCCACGCCACAGCCGGTGTTCGTCGACGTCGACACCGGCGTCGACGACGCGATGGCGCTGGCTTACCTGTTCGCCAGCGCCGACGCGGAGGTGGTCGGAATCGCCTCCACGGCCGGAAATGTCGGCGTGGACCAGGTCTGCCAGAACAATCTCGGGCTTATCGGGCTGTGCGGAGTGAACGGCATTCCGGTGTCGCGGGGCGCCGACGGCCCCGTCGCATCGATGCTGCGGACCGCCGAGGACACTCACGGGCCGCAGGGGCTCGGCTACGCCCGGCTGCCACCCGCCGACTGTCGACTGACCGCCCACGATGCGGCCGAGGCGTGGATCCGCGCCGCACACGCCCATCCCGGTGAGTTGATCGGCATCGTCGTCGGGCCGCTGACCAATCTCGCCCTCGCGCTGCGCGCCGAACCAGCCCTGCCCACGCTGCTGCGCCGGCTGGTGATCATGGGCGGTGCGTTCGACTACCGGGGCAACACCACCGCGGTGGCCGAATGGAACGTCAGCGTCGACCCCGAAGCCGCGGCCGAGGTGTTCGCCGGCTGGGGTGCGGCATGGGGCTCCGGAGACGAGCAGAGGGCGCCCGGCCATCTGCCGATCGTGCTGGGGCTCAACCTCACCGAGAACATCGCGATGACCCCGGCGCTGCTGAGCCGGCTGGCGGCCGCGGCCGATTCGCCGACCGCGCCGATGAGTGTGCTCGACGACCGCGCCACCCGGTCGGTGGCCGCCAACCCGTTGATCCGGGTGCTCGAGGACGCGATGCGGTTCTACTTCGAGTTCCACTTCGACCAGGGCGAAGGCTATCTCGCGCACCTCCACGACCCGCTGGCGGCAGCGGTCGCCCTCGACCCGGAGTTGGTGCGCTACCGGCAGACCACGGTCGACGTCGAGTTGACCGGCTCGCTGACCCGCGGGATGACCGTGGCGGACTGGCACGGCCGGTGGGGACGCGACCCGAACGCGCTCGTCGGCGTCGAGGTGGATCCGGATGTGTTCTTCGACCGGTTCATCGCCCGGGTCGGCGAGTTCGCCCGTCGCCTGGGCTGATCGGTGATCAGGACTGTCTATTCATAGACCCCCTCGACGTACCACCGCCGCTGGCGGTAGCACAGCAGCAGCGCCTTCTCGGGTTCGCCGCCGATCAGCACCTGGGCCCGCGCGGTGCGCCCCTTGGCGCGGTCCTGATCCCACCACCGTTCGTCGACCGGCCACGGCCCCGCCCACCAGCTCAGGTCACCGCGGAACCCTCCGCCGTCCAGCCGGGCGGGGTCGCCGGAGAACAGTCCCCGGTGGGTCACCCGCACGGGATCGCCCTGGCCGTCCAGCAATTCGACCGGGTCGTCGAGCAGCACCGTGGGCGACGGCTCGGGCAGCCGGCCGGGCCAGGGCTGGTTCGGATCGGCAGCCGGGACGGGTTCGTCGCCGAACGGAGTGAGCGTGATCCGCTCGGCGGGTCCCCGGCCGCCGCTGAGCACCGGCACCTGCACCGCCTCCGGACCGAGCAGGCCCTGCACCCGGACCAGGGCGCGGCGGGCCCGCAACCGGTCCTCCTCACCGACGCCGCCCCAGAGCGGCAGTTGCAACGCCTCGGCCGAGATCACCTCCACCGGGCGCAGCCGCAGCACCGTGACCGCTGCGGTCGGCCGGTCGTGTTGATTCCGCCGGTTCAGCCACCCGTCGAGCTGCCAGCGCACCCGGTCGGCGGTGGCATCCTCGGTCAGCGGCTCGGCGCACCGCCACACCCGTTCCAGCTCTTCGCCGTTGGCGGTGACGGCATGGATGGCCAACCGGGTGCAGCCGACCCCGGCCGCCTCCAGGCTGCGGTGCAGGTCGCCGGCCAGCGACCGGCCCGCGAAGGCCGCGGCGTCCACCCGGTCGATCGGCGGGTCGCAGTCCATCACGGCGTCGAGT
>NZ_JAUMSQ010000100.1:0-8449 GCF_030519285.1 Mycolicibacterium arseniciresistens | reverse complement strand
CTGCGCCACTGCACCGCGCGGCGCAGGTGCGCGGCCCGGTCGTCGGCCGGGTCCACCGTCAGCCCGGCGGCCGAGACGACGTCGACCGCGGCAGCCATCACGGCGAGCACCGTATCGTCTGCGGCCAGGAAATCGGACAGCCGCTCGTCGCCGGAGCGCACGGCCAGCGCCTCCAGTTCGGCCAGCGCGGACCGCACCCGCCGGTAGCGCAGCGGCGCCGCCACCTGATCGATCGCCGCGAGCACCCCGTCGATGCCGCTGAGCCGGCGCAGCATGCCGGGCAGGGCTTCGCGGTCGGCGCCCCGCCCCAGAGCCAGCACCGCATGCGCGATCCCGAACCGGTCCAGGCGGGCCAGCAACCGCTCGCGTACCGCACGCCCGAGACGGTGCCCGCAGTCCAGGAAGGCGTCGGTCGACCGCAGGTCCGCCGGGTGGTGGACGAGCAGTTCGAGCGCCGCGACCAGTTCGGCGTCGGGCGCGGCGCCGGCCAGCAACCCGATGAGCGGCACCGCAGGCACGCCGGTGCGGGCGCGACACTCGGCGGCGAGCACCTGCGCCCGCGCCATCGGCCCGCCGCCGGCCGCACCGGACAGGTCGGCCTTGTTCACCACGATCAGCACCGGAGCCCGGGCGGCGGCGACCACCGCCATGTCCTCCGGCTTGAGCGCCTCGGCGATCACCAGCACCGACAACTCGGCGCCGCTGCCATCCACGACCGTCAGACCGGCGTCCCGCAGCGCGGCGGCCACCGTGCGCCTGCCCACCCCGGCACGGCCGAGCACCTCGACCGGCAACGGGGCGGTGAGCCGGGCGATGACATGCTCCACGGCCGGCCGGCGGTCACCGGCCCGTGCGGCGAAATCGGTCAGCGCGTCGGCGAAGATGGCGCGTCCTTCCGGTGGATTGCTGCGTGCGGGTGCTCACGCCGATCGTGGCACCTGCCGCGCCGCTTGGCGAACGCTTCGTCCCCAGGGCCCGTCCTGCGCCGACACACCAGCCGAAGGCAACTGTTGGGTATCAATATGCACCACGGAGCGGGTACCCGACCGTCGATGAGCGACCATGGACGGATGCAAGCGCGCAGGTCCGAGGTCGCTGGCTCCCCGGCCTCGCACGACACCGGCCGCGCCCCCGCCGCCCACCCCCATCCACGGGTGACCAGTTTCCGCTCCCGGCGCTCCGCGCTCTCCGGCGGTCAGCAGGCCGCCTGGGACCGGCTGTGGCCCGAACTCGGCGCACAGGCCCGTGACGACGAGGGCCGGCCGGCGCCGCTGATCGACGTGCCGGCGTGGTTCGGCCGGTCCGCGCCGGTGGTGCTGGAGATCGGCTGCGGCACCGGCACCTCGACGCTGGCCATGGCGCAGGCCGAGCCGCATCTCGACGTCGTGGCGGTGGAGGTCTACCGCCGCGGGCTGGCCCAGCTGCTGAGCGCGATCGACCGCGCCGACCCCCCGGTCACCAACCTCCGGCTGGTCCGCGGCGACGGTGTGGACATGCTCGAGCACATGTTCGGCAGCGACTCGCTGACCGGCGTGCGGGTCTTCTTCCCCGACCCGTGGCCCAAGGCCCGGCATCACAAGCGCCGGCTGCTGCAACCCGCGACGGTGGCCCTGATCGCCGACCGGCTACGGCCCGGCGGGGTGCTGCACGCCGCCACAGACCACGCCGGCTACGCCGAGCACATCGCCGCGGTCGGAGACGCCGAACCGCTGCTGCGCCGGGTGGATCCCGACGGCGAGCTGCCGATCTCGGCACAGCGGCCGGTCACCAAGTACGAGCAGAAGGCCCTCGCCGGACCCGACGTCACCGAACTGCTCTGGGAGAAGGCTTCGCGATGAGTCTCACCGAGGACATCCCGGTCGCCACCCCGCCCCCGCCCGCGGGCCCGCCTGCCGGCAGTCAGCGGGTGCTGCTGGTGTGGGACGCGCCGAACCTCGACATGGGCCTCGGCTCCATCCTCGGCGGGCGGCCCACCGCCGCGCACCGGCCCAGGTTCGACGCGCTGGGCCGGTGGCTGCTCGGGCGCACCGCCGAACTGTCCGCACAACTCGCCGACGGCGGCTCGAACGTCACCCTCGAACCCGAGGCCACCGTGTTCACCAACATCGCCCCGGGCAGCGCGGACGTGGTCCGGCCGTGGGTGGAGGCGCTGCGCAACGTCGGGTTCGCCGTGTTCGCCAAACCGAAGATTGACGACGACAGCGACGTCGACTCGGACATGCTCGCGCACATCGCACTCCGCCGAAGCGAGGGGCTGGCGTCGGTGATCGTCGCGTCGGCCGACGGGCAGGCGTTCCGGCAGCCGTTGGAGGACGTCGCCCGCGACGACATCCCCGTGCAGGTGCTTGGATTCCGCGAACACGCGAGCTGGGCGCTGGCGTCCGACGCCCTGGAGTTCGTCGACCTCGAGGACATCCCGGGGGTGTTCCGCGAGCCGCTCCCGAGGATCGGCCTGGATTCGCTTCCCGACCAGGGCGCGTGGCTGCAGCCGTTCCGGCCGCTGTCGGCGCTGCTCACCTCCCGTGGGTGACGGCGGCGCCCGGGTGCCGCACTCCTCCGAACAGTCCCGACGTTAGGAGCTCGACGTGTTCGCCTGGTGGGGTCGAATCGTCTACCGGTTCCGGTACATCGTCATCGCCGTCATGGTCGCGATGTGCGCACTCGGCGGTGTGCTCAGCCTCGACCTGGGCAAGCACGTCACCCAGAGCGGCTTCTTCGACGAGGGCAGCGAGTCGGTGCGGGCCTCGGTGCTGGCCGACGAGGTGTACGGGCGCGACCGGACCAGTCACGTGGTGGGCATCATCTCCGCGCCGGACGGCCGCAAGGTCGACGATCCGCAGTGGTCCAAGGAGGTCACCGACCAGCTGAACGCGGTCAAGGCCGACCACCCCGACCAGTTCCTCGAGTGGTACGGCTACCTGCGCGGATTCCCGGCGGCGCTGGCGACGCCGGACAAGGACCGGGCGTTCGTCTACATCACCCTCAAGGGCGACAACGACGACGTCATCCTCAACAACTACAAGGCCATCGAGCCCGACCTGCAGCAGGTCGACGGCGGCAACATCAAACTGGCCGGCCTCAACCCGCTGGCCAACGAGTTGACGGGCACCATCGCCAAGGACCAGAAGCGCATGGAGATCATCGCGCTGCCACTGGTGGCCGTCGTGTTGTTCTTCGTCTTCGGCGGCGTCGTCGCGGCCAGCCTGCCGGTGATCATCGGCGGCCTGTCGATCATCGGCTCGCTCGGCATCCTGCGGGCGGTGATCTGGCTGACCGGCGAACCCATGCACTACTTCGCCCAGCCGGTGGTCACGCTGATCGGCCTCGGCATCGCGATCGACTACGGGCTGTTCGTGGTGAGCCGGTTCCGCGAGGAGATCGCCGAGGGCTACGACACCGAGACCGCCGTCCGGCGCACGGTGCAGACCGCGGGACGGACTGTGACGTTCTCCGCGGTGCTGATCGTCGCCTCCCTGGCCGGCCTGCTGCTGTTCCCGCAGGGCTTCCTCAAATCGCTGACATACGCAGGCATCGCGTCGGTGTCGCTGTCGGCGCTGCTGTCGATCACGGTGCTGCCCGCGGCGCTGGCCATCCTCGGCCGCAACGTCGACGCGCTCGGTGTGCGCACGCTGTACCGCATCCCGTTCCTGCGCGACAACCAGTTCACCAGCCGCATCATCGACTGGTTCGCCGAGCGGACCCAGAAGACCAAGACGCGTGCCGACGTGGAGAACGGCTTCTGGGGCCAACTCGTCAACCGGGTGATGAAGCGGCCGGTGCTGTACTCCGTGCCGATCCTCGTCATCATGGTGCTGCTGATCGTCCCGCTCGGCCAGCTGGCGCTCGGCGGCATCAGCGAGAAGTACCTGCCGCCGGACAATCCCGTCCGCATGGCGCAGGAGGACTTCGACCGGACCTTCCCCGGTTACCGCACCGAGAAGCTGACGCTCGTCATCGAGAACGCCTCGCCCACCCAGGTCGACGAGATCAAGAGCGAGGCGGCACAGATCGGCGGCTTCACCGAGCCGGAGTGGAGTGAACGTCCGGTCTCGCCCGACGAGAGCGGCAACACCCCGCAGAAGACCGATCCCGACGTGACCGTGCTGCAGAACGGGCTCGAGGTCCGCAACGACGCCGCCAAGCGGCTCGACGAGCTGCGCGCGATCGAACCACCGCGGGGCGTGACGATCTCGGTGGGCGGTACGCCTGCGCTGGAACAGGATTCGATCCACAGCCTCTTCGACAAGCTGCCGATGATGCTGGTGATCCTGGTCTCCACCACCACTCTGCTGATGTTCCTGGCGTTCGGGTCGCTGGTGCTGCCGATCAAGGCCGCGGTGATGAGCGCGCTGACGCTTGGCTCCACGCTGGGCATCCTGACCTGGATCTTCGTCGAGGGGCACGGCTCGGGGGTGCTGAACTTCACCGCGACACCGTTGACCGCTCCGGTCGTCGGACTGATCATCGCGGTGATCTACGGGCTGTCCACCGACTACGAGGTGTTCCTGGTGTCCCGCATGGTCGAGGCACGGGCCCGCGGGCTGTCGACGTCCGAGGCGATCCGTGTCGGTACGGCGACCACCGGCAGGATCATCACCGCCGCGGCGCTGATCCTCGTCGTCGTCGGCGGCGCGTTCGTGTTCAGCGACCTGGTGATGTTGAAGTACCTGGCCGTCGGCCTGATCGCCGCGCTGCTGCTCGACGCCACCGTGATCCGGATGTTCCTGGTGCCGGCGATCATGAAGATGCTCGGCGACGACTGCTGGTGGGCGCCGCGCTGGATGAAGCGCATCCAGGAGCGCCTCGGCCTCGGCGAGATCGAGCTGCCCGACGAACGGAAACGCCCCGCCGCGGAGGAGGGGCGCGGCGCGCTCGTCGGCGCCGAGGTGGCCGCGCAGGCCCGCCCGCTGCGATCCCATGATCCGTTCCCGTCGCCCCGCCCCCGCGCCACGCCGAGACGCATTCCCCCGCGGGCGGCGGGCCAGGCGGCGACGCGGATTCCCGACCGCGAGGACACCCCCGAGCCCGAGCCGCCGACCACGCGCATCCCGGCCGCCGGGAACACCGTGCTCGATGCCGCGACGAGCGCGGTGAACGCCGCAGGCGACGCGACGAAGCGCACCGCGCGGCGCACTCCCCCGCCGCCGGTCGAGGACCGGGAGCTCGACGAGCCCACCACCGCGATCCCGACGCAACCCGAGCAGGATCCCGGGGCGCCGCAGGAGCCGGCCCCCTCCGCGGACGACGACCGGCGGCGCGGCCCAGGGATCAGCGCGCAGGATGTGCTCCGCCGCGAAGGCCGCCTGTGACCGATGATCGGCGCCCGGCGTGATCCGATTGTGACCACCGGTCTGCGGGGAGGATCGTCGCAGGACACGCCCCAGAAAGAGGCCCCGTTCCGGCCGCCTGGATTTCGCGAACATGCGAGCTGGGCGCTAGCGTCGGATACCTTGGAGTTCATCGACTTGGAGGGCACCCCCGTGTCCCCCGGGTGCCGCTACCGCGGATCGGACTCGATCGGCGACCCGGTCAGGGTGTGGCTGCAGCCGTCGGGGCCGCTGTCCGCGAAGCTGACCTCGCGTGTCTGACAACTCAATCGACCGCGGCGGGGTCGCCCCAGAGATGCTGTCAATGTAAGGAGCTCACGTGTTCGCCTGGTGGGGTCGAACGGTCTACCGATTCCGGTACATCGTCATCGGTGTCATGGTGGCCCTGTGCCTGGGTGGCGGGGTCTACGGCATCAGCCTTGGCCAGCATGTCACGCAGAGTGGCTTCTACGACGAGGGCAGCCAGTCGGTGCAGGCATCGCTGCTCGGCGACGAGGTGTACGGCCGTGACCGCGCCAGCCACGTCGTCGCGATCCTGACGCCGCCCGACGGCAAGAAGGTCACCGACCCGCAGTGGCAGCGCGAGGTGGTCGGCGAGCTCGACACGTTCGTCACCGACCACCCCGACCAGGTGGTGAGCTGGGTCGGCTGGCTCAAGGCCCCCGACGCGGCCAGCGAGACCGTCCAGCAGATGAAGACCGAGGATCTGTCGAAGACCTTCGTCTCCATCCCGCTCAAGGGCGAGGACGACGACGCGATCCTGAAGAATTACCAGGCCGTCGAACCCGATCTCAAGGAGATCAACGGCGGCGACATCCAGCTGGCCGGCCTGCAGCCCCTGGCCAGCGAGCTGACCGGGACCATCGGCGAGGACCAGAAGCGCGCCGAGGTGGCGGCCATCCCGCTGGTCTGCGTGGTGCTGTTCTTCGTCTTCGGCGGTGTGATCGCCGCGGCACTGCCCGGCCTGATCGGTGGCCTCACCATCGCCGGTGCGCTCGGCGTCATGCGGCTGGCCGCCGAGTTCATCCCCGTGCACTTCTTCGCCCAGCCGGTGGTGACGCTCATGGGCCTGGGCATCGCCGTCGACTACGGCCTGTTCATGGTGAGCCGATTCCGGGAGGAACTCGCCGAGGGCTACGACACCGAGGCGGCCGTACGCCGCACCGTGATGACGTCCGGCCGCACCATCATGTTCTCCGCGGTGATCCTGGTGGCGTCTTCGGTGCCGCTGCTGCTGTTCCCGCAGGGCTTCCTCAAGTCGATCACCTACGCGATCATCGCCTCGGTCATGCTGGCGGCGATCCTGTCGATCACCGTGCTGGCCGCCGCGCTGGCCATCCTCGGCCCCAGGGTCGACGCTCTGGGCGTCAAGACGCTGATCAAGTTCGCCCTGCCCGATCCCATCGAGGCCGATCCCGCGAACCGCAAGACCAACACCTTCGCCATCGCGTCGATCCCGCTGGGACTGCTGGTGCCGCCCGCGGGCATCGCGCTCGGCCACATGGCCCGCAAGCGCATCAAACAGACCGGTGAACAGGGTGCCAACCTGGCCCTGATCGGCCTCGTCCTCGGCTACACCGCGCTCTACGGCGCGATGGCCTACGGCGTGATGGCACTCAAGGACGGCGACGTCATCGGCAGCGCCGTCTACTGGATGCTGCTCGGCATCATCATCTTCCTGGTCGTCGTCACGTTCGGCCTGGCGCTGGCCCGCTACGTGCCGCTGGCGCGCACCCCCATCGTGTGGTGGCTGCACTGGCTGGCCGACAAGACGCAGAAGACCAAGACCCGCGCCGAGGTGGAGCAGGGCTTCTGGGGCAAGCTCGTCAACCGCGTGATGAAGCGCCCCGCCGCCTTCGCGGTGCCGATCATCATCGTGATGGTGCTGCTGATCATCCCGTTGGGTCAGCTGGCACTCGGCGGCATCAGCGAGAAGTACCTCCCGCCGGACAACTCCGTGCGCTCGGCCCAGGAGAACTTCGACCGCAGCTTCCCCGGCTTCCGCACCGAACCGCTGACGATGGTGCTCAAGAGCGACAACGGCGAGCCGATCACCGATCAGCAGCTGGCCGACATGCGCGCC
Source organism: Mycolicibacterium arseniciresistens (assembly GCF_030519285.1). NCBI lineage: Bacteria > Bacillati > Actinomycetota > Actinomycetes > Mycobacteriales > Mycobacteriaceae > Mycobacterium > Mycolicibacterium arseniciresistens. The sequence goes on along the minus strand of NZ_JAUMSQ010000100.1, from coordinate 1,039 downwards.
AAGGCGATGACGATCAACGGCTTCATCGACGCCGACAACGACCCGTCGAAGATGTGGGCCGAACGCGCCGCCCAGGACACCGGGTCGAAGGACCCCTCGGTGCGGGTGATCCAGAACGGCCTGGAGAGCCGCAACGACGCCGCGAAGAAGATCGAGGAGTTGCGGGCGCTGTCCCCACCGCGGGGGGTGACCGTGTACGTCGGCGGCACACCGGCACTGGAGCAGGACAGCATTCACAGCCTGTTCGACAAGCTGCCGCTGATGGTCGCCATCCTGATCATCACGACGACGATCCTGATGTTCCTGGCGTTCGGTTCGGTGGTGTTGCCGATCAAGGCCGCGGTGATGAGCGCGCTCACGCTCGGCTCCACGATGGGCGTGCTGACCTGGATGTTCGTCGAGGGCCACGGCTCGGAACTGATGAACTACACGCCGCAGCCGCTGATGGCGCCGATGATCGGCCTGATCATTGCCGTGATCTGGGGCCTGTCGACCGACTACGAGGTGTTCCTGGTCTCCCGCATGGTGGAGGCGCGCGAACGCGGGCTGTCCACCGCCGAGGCCATCCGCATCGGCACGGCGACCACCGGGCGCCTGATCACCGGCGCCGCCCTGGTGCTGGCCGTCGTCGCGGGCGCGTTCGTGTTCTCCGACCTGGTGATGATGAAGTACCTGGCGTTCGGCCTGCTCATCGCGCTGCTACTGGACGCGACGATCGTCCGGATGTTCCTGGTGCCCGCGATCATGAAGATGCTCGGCGACGACTGCTGGTGGGCCCCGCGCTGGATGAAACGCATCCAGGAGCGACTCGGCCTCGGCGAGACCGAACTGCCCGACGAACGCAAGCGCCCCAATGTCGGTGAACCGGGCGACGACCCGGAGGCACTCGTCGGCGCGGGCGCCCCGGTGTCCGCACCGCCGCGTCCGCCGCACGACCCGACCCATCCGGAGGTCCCTGTCCGGGCCGCACCGATGCGGGTGCCGCCGCGGGCCAGTGGACCGTCCGCCGCAGGCACCACCCGCATCCCGACGCGGGGCG
>NZ_JAUMSQ010000010.1:0-29979 GCF_030519285.1 Mycolicibacterium arseniciresistens | reverse complement strand
ACCGGACGCGCGGCCACCGGTTGAGCGGTCACCCGGGGTGCCGACGCGACCGCAGCGGGACCCGGATCCTTCGCCGCCGCGCTGTCGGCGGGCTGCTGGCCGACCACCCAGATCAGCGCGCCGACCGCCGCGACGGCGATCGCCGTCGAGACGCCCGCGACGATCCGCGACGGGGTCAGCTGCTGCCGGACCCGGCCGGTGAGCGGCGTCGCCTGCCGGATCGGCTCGGTTGCCTCGTCGTCCATCTGCTACCTCGACTCGTTGCGATCGGTCGTGCCCCGGGGTCGCGTGGGACGACACCGCACTCGGCAACGTATCACCGCCGAGGGCTGGGTGGACACCTCCATTTCCTTGAATCCGCAAATTCCTCGGCGCGTCCGCACCGCACTCGACCCGCACCGGCGAGTACAGCAAAAGCAAAGCGGCGCCCACCCTTTCGGGTGAGCGCCGCTAAGAGGCTTCCGATCGTCAGTAGGCGAACTACTTGATGATCTTGGTGACCCGGCCGGCGCCGACGGTGCGGCCACCCTCACGGATCGCGAAGCGCAGGCCGTCGTCCATGGCGACCGGCTGGATCAGCTTGACGCTGATGTCGGTGTTGTCACCGGGCATCACCATCTCGGTGCCCTCGGGCAGGGTCACCACACCGGTCACGTCCGTGGTCCGGAAGTAGAACTGCGGACGGTAGTTGTTGAAGAACGGCGTGTGCCGGCCGCCCTCGTCCTTGGACAGGATGTAGACCTGGCCCTCGAAGTCGGTGTGCGGCGTGGTGGTGCCGGGCTTCACGACGACCTGGCCGCGCTCGACGTCCTCGCGCTTGATGCCACGCAGCAGCAGGCCGACGTTGTCACCGGCCTGACCCTGGTCGAGCAGCTTGCGGAACATCTCCACACCGGTGACCGTGGTCTTGGTGGTGGTCGTCTTGATGCCGACGATCTCCACTTCCTCGTTCACGTTGACCACGCCGCGCTCCACACGACCGGTGACCACGGTGCCGCGGCCGGTGATCGTGAAGACGTCCTCGACGGGCATCAGGAACGGCTTCTCGGTCTCGCGGACCGGGTCCGGGATGGACTCGTCGACGGCGGCCATCAGCTCGACGATCGACTCGACCCACTTCTCGTCGCCCTCGAGCGCCTTGAGCGCCGAGACGCGAACGACCGGGGCGTCCTCGTCGAAGTCCTGTGCGGCCAGCAGCTCGCGGACCTCCATCTCGACGAGCTCGATGAGCTCCTCGTCGTCGACGGCGTCGGCCTTGTTCAGGGCGACCAGGATGTAGGGCACGCCGACCTGGCGGGCCAGCAGCACGTGCTCACGCGTCTGCGGCATCGGACCGTCGGTCGCGGCGACCACGAGGATCGCGCCGTCCATCTGGGCGGCACCGGTGATCATGTTCTTGATGTAGTCCGCGTGGCCGGGAGCGTCCACGTGCGCATAGTGGCGCTTCTCGGTCTGGTACTCCACGTGGGAGATGTTGATCGTGATACCGCGCTGCCGCTCTTCAGGCGCATTGTCGATCTGGTCGAATGCGCGCGACTCGTTCAAATCGGGATACTTGTCGTGCAGAACCTTGGTGATTGCTGCAGTAAGCGTCGTCTTGCCGTGGTCAACGTGACCGATGGTCCCGATGTTGACGTGCGGCTTCGTCCGCTCGAACTTCGCCTTCGCCACTTCTGTGTCCTCCTGGACTTGTTGGTGCTTTGGTTAAAGCAGGTGTGTTGATGTGTTCAGTTGTGTGGTCTGCGACGCTACCGGCTTGCGGCCGGCAACCTCCGCGGGGCTACTGACCGGTCGCCTTCGCGATGATCTCCTTCGACACGTTCGCCGGAACCTCGGCGTACGAGTCGAACACCATGGAGTAGTTCGCCCGGCCCTGGGTCTTCGACCGCAGGTCGCCGACATAGCCGAACATCTCCGACAGCGGCACTTGCGCCTTCACGACGCGCGCACCGGAGCGCTCCTCCATGGCCTGGATCTGACCACGGCGGGAGTTCAGGTCGCCGATCACCTCACCCATGTAGTCCTCGGGCGTGGTCACCTCGACCGCCATGATCGGCTCGAGAATCGTCGGCTGTGCAGCCTGGGCCGCCTTCTTGAGCACCTGCGAGCCGGCGACCTTGAAGGCCATTTCCGACGAGTCGACCTCGTGGTAGGCGCCGTCGAGCAGCGTCACCTTCAGGTTGACCAGCGGGTAGCCGGCCAGCACGCCGTACTGCATGGCGTCCTGGGCGCCCGCGTCCACCGACGGGATGTACTCGCGGGGGATGCGGCCACCGGTGACCTTGTTCTCGAACTCGTAGGTGGCACCGTCCTCGCCGGTGAACGGCTCGATGGAGATGAGCACCTTCGCGAACTGGCCGGAGCCACCCGTCTGCTTCTTGTGGGTGAACTCGACCTTGTCGACCGCGCGCTTGATGGTCTCCTTGTAGGCGACCTGCGGCTTGCCGACGTTGGCCTCGACCTTGAACTCGCGCTTCATGCGGTCGACCAGGATGTCGAGGTGCAGCTCGCCCATGCCGCCGATGACGGTCTGGCCGGTCTCCTGATCCAGGTGCACCTTGAAGGTCGGATCCTCCTCGGCCAGCTTCTGGATCGCGGTGCCCAGCTTCTCTTGGTCGCTCTTGGTCTTGGGCTCGATGGCCACCTCGATCACCGGATCGGGGAAGGTCATCGACTCGAGCACGACCTGGTGATTCGAATCGCTCAGGGTGTCACCGGTGGTGGTGTCCTTGAGGCCGATCACCGCGTAGATGTGCCCGGCGGACGCCGTCTCGACCGGGTTCTCCTTGTTGGAGTGCATCTGGAACAGCTTGCCCAGCCGCTCCTTCTTGCCCTTGGTCGCGTTGATGACCTGCGAGCCGGAGTCGACCTTGCCCGAGTACACCCGGACGTAGGTCAGCTTGCCGAAGAACGGGTGCGTGGCGACCTTGAAGGCCAGCCCGGAGAACGGCTCCTCGGTGGACGGCTTGCGGACGATCTCCTCGTCCTCCTTGCCGGGCGCGTGGCCGACGGCAGGCGGGACGTCCAGTGGCGACGGCAGGTAGTCGATCACCGCGTCGAGCATGGGCTGCACGCCCTTGTTCTTGAACGCGCTGCCGCACAGCACCAGGTAGGCCTGCGAGCTGATGGTCAGCTTGCGCAGTGCACCCTTGACCTCGTCGATCGACAGTTCCTCGCCACCGAAATACTTCTCGAGCAGCGCCTCGTCGGTCTCGGCGACGGCCTCGAGCAGCTTGGTGCGGTACTCGTCGGCCCGCTCCTGGAGATCGGCAGGGATGTCGATGGTCTCGTAGGTCTCACCGAGCTTGGTCTCGCCACGCCACACCTTGGCGTTCATCTCGACCAGGTCGACGACGCCCTCGAACTCGCCCTCGGAGCCGATCGGGATCTGGATCGGGATCACGTTGGCGCCGAGGCGGTCCTCCATGGTCTTGACCGAGAAGTAGAAGTCCGCGCCGATCTTGTCCATCTTGTTGACGAAGCAGATGCGGGGAACGTCGTACTTGTCGGCCTGGCGCCAGACCTGCTCGGACTGGGGCTCCACGCCCTCCTTGCCGTCGAAGACGGCCACGGCACCGTCGAGCACGCGCAGGCTGCGCTCCACCTCGACGGTGAAGTCGACGTGCCCGGGGGTGTCGATGATGTTGATCTGGTTGTCTTTCCAGAAGCAGGTGGTGGCCGCGGAGGTGATGGTGATCCCCCGCTCCTGCTCCTGCTCCATCCAGTCCATGGTGGCGGCGCCGTCGTGCACCTCACCGATCTTGTAGCTGATACCGGTGTAGTAGAGGATGCGCTCGGTCGTCGTCGTCTTACCGGCGTCGATGTGCGCCATGATGCCGATGTTGCGGACCTTGGTCAGGTCGGTCAACACGTCCTTCTGTGCCACAGAAGTCTTCTCTTTCGCTTGCGTGGTGGGTGTCTGTTCAGTGCGCCGGACCGCATCGCTGCCGCCCGGGGGCGGCTCCGGAGTGCCGCCGGCGCGTTAGGTCACCAGCGGTAGTGCGCGAAGGCCCGGTTCGCCTCGGCCATCTTGTGGGTGTCTTCCCGTCGCTTGACGGCGGCACCCAGGCCGTTGCTGGCGTCGAGGATCTCGTTCGCCAGGCGCTCGACCATGGTCTTCTCACGACGCTGCTTGGAGAAGCTGACCAGCCAGCGCAGCGCCAGCGTGACCGACCGCTCCGGCCGGACCTCGACGGGCACCTGGTAGGTGGCGCCACCGACGCGACGGCTGCGGACCTCGAGTGCGGGCTTGACGTTGTCCATCGCCCGCTTGAGGGTGACCACAGGATCGGTGCCGGTCTTGTCGCGAGCCTGTTCGAGCGCACCATAAACAATGCGTTCTGCCAGCGATTTCTTCCCGTCCAGCAGCACCTTGTTGACCAGCTGGGTGACCAGCTGCGACCCGTAGACCGGGTCGTTGACCAACGGACGCTTGGGCGCGGGTCCCTTGCGTGGCATCAGCTCTTCTCCTTCTTGGCGCCGTAACGGCTGCGGGCCTGCTTGCGGTTCTTCACGCCCTGGGTGTCGAGCGAGCCGCGGATGATCTTGTAACGCACACCCGGAAGGTCCTTCACACGACCGCCGCGCACCAGCACCATCGAGTGCTCCTGCAGGTTGTGGCCCTCACCCGGGATGTAGGCGGTGACCTCGACCGCGCTGGTCAGCTTGACGCGCGCGACCTTCCGAAGCGCCGAGTTCGGCTTCTTCGGGGTGGTCGTGTACACGCGGGTGCACACGCCGCGGCGCTGCGGGCTGCCCTTGAGGGCCGCGGTCTTGACCTTGGCGATCTTGTCGCGGCGACCCTTGCGGACCAGCTGGTTGATGGTTGGCATGTACCGGCTTCCTGTGTTCGTTCTCGGTTCGATCTCAGTGCTTCGTTTTCAAGTCTCTGTACTGCAGTTTCGCCACGCTCGCCCACCCCGCGACCGGGCGTGTCGCACGCGCTCGCACCGGAGGGATTCCGATGCGTGTTAGACATGCGAATTGGCCCGGCGTGCGGGCATGCGAACACCGCATGCGCCTCTATGGGCCAGGCACGGTCTCCCACGATACCAGGGTGGCCCGCGCCGAACCAAAACGTGTCCGGAGCCCCCGCATCAGCGGGATCTTCGCGAACGCCGCGGCCTTACCGCAGGTCAGCGCCTACCCCGGAGCGGAGCTCCATTCCGGAGGCCAGCCGCAGCACCATGTCGGTGAACACGGTGTCGGTGTCGATGCCGCGCATGACGCCCGTCATCTCCAACAGTACGAAGCCGTGCATCGCCGACCAGAACTCCAGTGCGGCGTAGAACGCGTCCTCGCCTTCGAGGCCGTAGGACGCCAGCACCTCGATCACCGGGGCGGCGGCCGCCCTGGTCGCCTCGGTGAACTCCGGGTCGTCGCCGCCGAGCGGCATCCGGGTGAAGGCGGAGTACCGGCCGGGGTGGTGGTGGGCGTAGCTGCGGTAGGCGCTCGCCATCGCCATCACGGCGTCGTCGCGGGTGCGGCCCTGACCGACGGTGTTGAGCATGTCGATGATGTCGCCGACCACCCGCATCCGGACCGTGCGCCGCAGGTCGTCGAGGCTGTGCACGTGGTTGTACAGCGACGGCCCCTTGGTGCCGAGCTGGTTGGCGAGGGCGTTGATGGTCAGTGAGTCCCAGCCGTCGCGGTCCAGGAATGTCAGCGCCGCGTTGACGATGGCGTCGCGGCTCAGCCGCGCGGCGCGGGCCGGCGGGCGCGATCGGCCGCCCGCCGATTGCGGTTCCGGCCGACCTGCCATCTGTTTCAATCCCCTCCGACTCGCATGCGGCCCCGCAAAAGGGGGCAGCGCGAAACTAACACCTCTAGTTTCGACTGGTCAGTTGACTCGCTGCTGGCTGAGCTCGGCGAGTCGCTCGGTGATCTCGCACAGGTCGGGCAGCGTGGCCGGGTTCATGGTCTGGATCGACCAGGTGATGACGTCCCTGCCCTTGGCCACGTAGATGCTGCAGGCGTTGTCGTCGGCGGCCCGGAAGCCCTTGTTGCCGTCGAGCGTCAACTCGGTCAGGGTGCGGCCGGCGCGCTGTTCGAGGGTGCGCTCGGTGTCCATGTCGCTGCCCCGGTACCACCAGGTGGAGATGCCCATCCCGACGCCGAAGGTGCCGATCACCGAGTTCTCCTGCCAGAAGCAGCCGGCATCGCCCTCGACCACCTTGGTGAACAGCGACGCCCCTGTCGCCTCGGTGACGTCGGCGTCGGTGACGCCGTTGCACGCACCGCCGCGGAAGCCGCCGTCGGTGGAGGTCGGCGACGCGGCGGGCGGGTCGGCCTGCTCGGCGTCACCACAGCCGGTCAGTACGGCGGCGGCCAGCACCGCGACCGCGGCCGGCGCGGCCCACACCTTGGAGATCGTGGTCATGGTCGGCATCTCACATGTCCGACGACAGCGTGGCGGTGAGGAGTTTCTGGGCGTCCGTGCAGGGGTCGCCGTCGGCCTGGTCGCGCAGCTGCACCCACCAGCTCAGCACACCGGTGCCCGCGGCCGCGGTAGCCGAACAGGCCGCGCCGGTGGTGTCGCGGCGCGCGAGGAAGGCCTGGTGCCGCTCCACCAGGACGTCGGTGATGTCGGCATCGCGCTGTTCGGCCACCTGGCGCTCGCGGTCCAGCGTGCCGGTCTCGAACCACGAGTACGTGACGTCGAGCATCGCCGAGCCGCGGGACAGTACGTACTGGCACACCGCGCCGCTGTAGGGCCGCGTCACGTTCTCGGCGCCGAGCGTCTCCTGGATCGAGGTGTCCAACAGCAGCCCACAGCGGTCCTCGATGTAGCCGTAGCTGCGGTCGGGGTCCGGGACGCCGGGCATGGCCCGCTCGGCGCTGCCGGTCACGGTCTGCGCGCAGCCGGCGGCAACGGTCATCGCGGTGACCGCCGCAGCCGTCGCCGCCACAACAGGATTGACACGCCGTCGCATCGCACCAACACGCTACCCAGCGTGGACGCCGTACGCGACCCGGGCTTGCGGCGCTGCGCTCCACGGTGCCGCCCCGAAGCGGCGAAGCACTGCCGCGAACCACGGCGGGCGACGTACGCTTCCCCCATCGGGGTTCGGACAGCGGTGGGTGAAGCGAAGGGGACGGGCGTGGGAGCAGTCGCGGTGGGCCGGGTTCTGGCGTCATGCCTCGTCGTGATCCCGCTCGCGGTCGCGGCCGGTGGCGGCGTCGCACAGGCCAAGAACGGCGACACCCATATCAACGGGATAGGCGTCGAACGGACACTGGACTGCAACGACTCGACGCTGCACGTGATGGGCAGCGGCCACAAGATCACCGCGCTGGGCAGCTGCTGGGCGGTGACCGTGCAGGGTTCGGGCAACATCGTCGTCGCCGACAACGTCGTCAACGACATCACCGTCTACGGCTGGGACCAGACCGTCTTCTTCAAGAATGGCGAGCCCGTGCTGTGGGACCGCGGGCGCGAGCTGGGGATGACCAACCGCCTCAGCCGCGTGCCGGCCTGATAATTCTCATCACCTCTCGACGGGAGAAGCGAGGAATCATGCGCGCGTACTTCACCGGGCCCGCGGTGGCCACCGTCGCCGTGGCGGCAGCACTCGGACTGGCCGGCTGCGGTTCGGAGAGCTCGGACACCACCACACCGACGGCGACGGCAGGCAGTTCGGGCGCACAGGTCGAGATCGGCAACACCATCAACTACGGCTCGATCGGCAACACCGCCGACGTCGACTGCGCTGACGGGAAGTCACTCAACGTCGGCGGCTCGAACAACACGCTGACGGTGAAGGGCACCTGCTCGAACGTCAACATCGGCGGCACCGACAACACGATCAACTTCGAGCGGGTCGACAAGGAGATCAGCGTCGTCGGGCTGAACAACACGATCACCTATAAAGACGGCGAGCCGAAGATCAACGACACCGGGTCGAACAACAAGGTCGACAAGGGCTGACCTCGCGGCGGTCGCCGTCGACCACTCAGGCGCCTGCGCCGTGGCGGCCGGCGCCCGCGGCGAACCGGCCCGCGCCCTCGAGCGCCTCGTGCTTCACTCGGGAGATGCTGGCGAATTCGTAATCCATTGCGGCGGTTTCTGATTCGCCCCACTGGTGCAGCGCCGAAAGCCGGTCCGAGCGCATGCACTGCTGTGGCAGCGCGGCCAGTTCGGCGGCCAGTTCCTCAGCCCGCCTGCGCCCCTCGCCCTTCGGCACCACCCGGTTGGCGAGGCCGATCGCATACGCCTCATCGGCGGCGACGGCTCGCCCGGTCAGGATGAGGTCCATCGCCCGGCTATGGCCGATCAGCCGGGGCAGCCGGACGGTGCCGCCGTCGATCAGCGGCACTCCCCAGCGCCGGCAGAACACGCCCATCACGGCGTCCTGCTCGACCACCCGAAGGTCGCACCACAGCGCGAGTTCGAGCCCACCCGCGACGGCGTGACCGCTGATCGCCGCGATCACCGGCTTGCTCAACTCCATCCGTGTCGGCCCCATCGGCCCGGGCCCGGTGCGGTGCACGGGGTTGGCGTCCGGGGTGCCGAAGGCCTTGAGATCCGCGCCCGCGCAGAATGTTCCGTTGTCGCCACACAGCACTGCCACAGAGGCCGACTCGTCGCGGTCGAATTCGTCGAAGGCCGTGAACAGCGCCTCGGCGGTGGGCCTGTTGACCGCGTTGCGCGCCGCGGGCCGGTCGATGATGACCGTGGTGACCGGGCCGTCGCGCTCCACCCGTACCGGTGCTGTCATGGCTTCTCCTCAGTTCGGCGTTGCTTCGGTCACTGCGACGTCACCCCGGCGTCGTCACGGCGCGCGGCGAGTTCGGCGGCGAATTCCCGGTAGGCCACCCGCAGCGCGGCCCCCGGCCATCCGGCGGGCAGCAGTTCCGCGGGCAGCACCGGATCGGTCAGCAGATGCCGCACGATCGCGGCGGCCGCCACGAAGCGCGCGGGAACGTCTGCGGCCGCGCCGATCTCGTCGACCAGCCGGCGCCCGGTCGCCGACCAGGCGGGCAGGTCCCACAGCAGCGCGGCCAGGGCGCCGGGGTCGTCGTCGTGGGCACGCAGCACGCGGGTGCGTTCCCCGACCTCGGCGGGCAGGTCCACGTCGAGGTTGTCGGGACGGAGCCACACGCCTTCGCGTAGTTCGCCGAACCGGTTGTCGTGCAGGGTGCTGCGCAGCGCGGCGCGGGTCCGCGCGTCGGTGCCGACGCTCGTCACCACCAAGGTGGTCCACGCGCCGTCCCAGGGTCGCAACCGCGGATCGATCGCGGCGTCCTGGCGGCGCTGGCGGGCCAGCAGCCGGTCCGACAGCCGGTAGCCGTCCTCGGATCGCACCAGGTCGCCCGCGGTGACCATCCGGGTGAGCGCGACCCGCACGGTGGGCTCGCGGATGTCGAAATCGCCTGTCAGCCGCACGAGTTCGGCCGCGGTCGCCCAGGCCGGGTGGGCGCCCAGCAGCACGCTGAGCACCACGGACCGGGCAGTCATCCGCGACAGGCCGTCCGGCACGGTCAGACCCCGGAGGCCTTGCGGCCGTGATCGCCGAACGGTTCGTCGCGGTGGCGGACCGCCTCGCGGAATCCGTTGTCGCGGGCATCGGCGACGAACGCGTGCCCCTCGGGGGTGTGCCGGGCGATCCCGTCGAACACCGTGCTGACCATCCTGCTGGTGGCGATCCCCTGCTGCAGCAGGGCGCTGTTCATCGCGAGCTTGACCATGATGAGCTGGTTGACCGGCACCGCGGCGATCCGCTCGACGAGCCGTTCGGTGCGTTCGTCGAGATCCTGCGGGTCGGGCGCCTCCACGGCGAGGCCCCAGTCGGCTGCCTGCGCGCCGGTGATGCAGTCCCCGGTCAGCAGAAGGCGTTTGGCGCGCTGATCGCCGAGGCGATGTGCCCACATCCCGGCGGCAGGCACACCCCACACCCGGGTGGGCGGATAGCCGATCTTCGCGTCGGATGCGGCGATCACCTGATCGGCGTGCAGCGCGATGTCGGTGCCGCCCGCCACGCAGTAGCCGTGGATCTTCACCACGGTCGGCTTGTCGCAGTGCAGCAGGCTGGAGAAGCCACGGACGAAGCGGCTCATCATCTGGTAGTCGACCATCGGGTCCCACGGCTGGTCCGGCAGGTGGTTGACGGCCTGGGTTCTGCCCGAGAGCACCGTGTCGCGGTACGGGCTGCCGCCGCCGGCCGACGACGAGCCCTCGGCGTAGGCGCTGAGATCGAAACCGGCGCAGAACCCTTCGCCGCGACCGGACACCAGGATCACGTGCACCGCGGGGTCGAGGTCGGCCCGCTCGACGAGCGCGGAGAGTTCGAGCGGGGTGTCCGCGACGATCGCGTTGCCCTTCTCCGGCCGGTTGAAGGTGATGCGGGCGACGCGTCCGGTGACCTCGTAGGTCATGGTCTTGAGGTCGCCGAAGTCGACGGGCCTGATCGCGTGCGTCATCCCTTGACCATCGCACGCTCGAGGATCGGCGCGAGATCCAGTCCGGTGGGCAGCGTGCCGAAGGCGCCACCCCACTGCCCGCCGAGCCTGCTGGCCAGGAACGCCTCTGCCACGGCCGGATGGCCGTGACGCACCAGCAGTGCGCCCTGCAGCGCCAGCGCGATGTCCTCGGTGACCTTGCGGCCGCGGTACTGGATGCTCTCGAGATCGCCCAGGTCACGCTGCAGCGCGGCGACGTGCCGGTCCAGGCGTGGGTCGTGGCCGGCGGTACGGCCGAGCTCGTCGAACAGCACCTCGACGCTCTCGGGCCGGGTTGCCATGGCGCGCAACGTGTCCAGCGCGCTGACGTTGCCAGAGCCCTCCCAGATGCCCATCAGCGGGGCCTCGCGGTAGAGCCGCGGCATACCGGATTCCTCGACGTAGCCGTTGCCTCCGAGGCACTCCATCGCCTCCGCGGCGTGCGGCGTCGCGCGCTTGCACACCCAGTACTTGGCGGCGGCCAGACCGATGCGCCGCAGCAGCGTCTCGCGTCGGTCACCGCGCACCGCGTGATCGGTGGCGCCGGCCATCCGCATGGCCAGCATGGTGGCGGCCTCGGCCTCGACGGCCAGGTCGGCGAGCACGTTGCGCATCAGCGGCTGGTCGATCAGGTACGCGCCGAACGCCTTCCGGTGCTGGGCGTGGTGGATGGCGCGGGTCAGGCCGGTGCGCATGCTGGTGGCGCTGCCCAGGGTGCAGTCAAGCCGCGTCAGGTTGACCATCTCGATGATGGTCGGCACGCCGCGGCCCTCCTCGCCGACCAGCCAGGCGGTCGCACCGTCGTATTCGACCTCGCTCGACGCATTGGCGTGGTTGCCGAGTTTGTCCTTGAGCCGCTGCAGGAACATTCGGTTGCGCGTGCCGTCGGGCAGGATCCGCGGCAGGAAGAAGCAGGACAATCCGTTGGGAGCCTGCGCGAGCACCAAGAACACATCACACATCGGCGCAGAGGTGAACCACTTGTGGCCGCGCAGCGAGTAGGTGCCGTCACCGTTGGGCGTCGCCTCGGTGGTGCCGGCACGCACGTCGGAGCCGCCCTGCTTCTCGGTCATCGACATGCCGGCGGTGATGCCGGCCTTGGCGGTCGGCAGCGTCAGCTCGGGGTCGTAGACCCTGCTGGTCAGGAGCGGCTCGTAGACCGCGGCCAGTTCGGGGTTGAACCGCAGCGCGGGCACCACCGCGTAGGTCATCGAGATCGGGCAGATGTGGCCGGGTTCGGGCGTCCACACCGAGGTCTTCGCCGCACGCACGACATGCGCGCCGGGGCGGTCGTCGGCCCAGGGTGCGGCGTGCAGGCCGTGGCCCACCGCGACGGTCATCAACTCGTGGTAAGCCGGGTCGTACTCGACCTCGTCGACACGGTGGCCGTACCGGTCGTGGGTGTGCAGCACCGGACGGTTCCGGTCGGCCAGTTCACCCCAACGCTGCGCCCGGGCGGTGCCCGAGAGCGCGCCGAGTTCGGTCACCTCGTCGACACCCCACTCTCCGCCCTCGCGGATCAGGGCCTCCTGGAGCACCGGCGCGCCCGCGGGATTGTGGTCTAGCAGTGGTGGCACCTGATTGGTGACGACGTGCGTATCTGCCATGCCCCGATATTACAGTTTCACGACAGTCGCACAATAGCCGTAACACGCTTACTTGGCGCGACCGCGCGCCGTCGTCGACTGGTCGGCCGATCGGACGCTGTTGAGCACCGACTGACCCTGCTGGTCGATGAGTCTGGTGAAGATCTGCTGGGCGTACCCGAACACCAGTCCCCAGGCGAGGATCTGGGCGGACGTGTCGAGTGCGTTGAGGCCGGGCACGAACTGCCCGCGCATCAGCAAGAGGCCGAGGAACGCGGTGAGCGCGCCGGTCGGCAGCTTGAGCGCCGCCAGCGCGACCGGGATGCCGTACCGCTCGGACGAGCCCTTCACGTGGCTGATGGCGGCCGCGGATGCGATCGCGGCGGCGGTCAGACCGATGAGTTCGACGACGATCAGGTCCCATCGGGTGGTGGTTCTCGCCACCATCTCATCGATGTCCACGCCGTTCGGCACTCCCGGCTGCTGCGCGGCGAACGGCGGCGACTGATTGGTCGGACACACCACCGTGACCTCGTTGGTCTCCTCGGGCGAGAAGCAGAGCGGGATCAGATTCTGGGCGAAGACGCCGATGAGCGCCACCCCGATCGCCAGCAGCGTCAGCAGTACCGTCGTGACCACCACGATGTTGCGGAAGCTGCGCAGCCGCAGGTCTTCTCGCAGCGCCTCCGAACTCGCCGCGCGGACGGTGGTGACGATCTTGTTGCGGTCCTCGCTGAACGGCTGCGGTCGGTCCCCGGCGCCTGCGGCCCGGACGGCGCTCAGTTGCTCGGCGATCCGCTCGACCTCCTGCCTGCCCGGGTCGGACGTCCGGAGGTGGCGTTGCACGTGCCGCAGCAGCGACGGCATCTGCCCGGCGACGTAGCTGGCCGGCGCGAGGTTCAGCAACTGCGCCTCCGCCGCGTCGAGGTTGCTCATCGCCCGCTCGAGCAAGGGCCCGTTGCGGCGCGGCCGCCACCGCTTCCCGTCATCGGGCGATCTGCCCTCCGCGGCGTCCCGCGCCGCGCGCAGGTGACACTTGATGGCCTCGGCGAGCAGTCCGTCGACCGGCCCCGTGGCGTTCAGCATCATCCAATCGCACAGCGTCTCGAGTTCGTAGGCCCTGGTCAGGGTTCCTTCACGCCAGCTGACACGGACCGGACCACCGACCCGGCGAAGCACATCGATGTCCGGCGCCGGGATCGGCACGGCCGAGATGGCGGTCATCGGGTCACGGCAGGAACGAGACGACGGCGTTGTTTCCGCCACGGCAGGTGATGACGCCGTCGCGGCTCTGCACGCACGCCATGGTGTACGTCTGATGCGTCGCGGGGCTGAAGGCCTGGATCTCGCCTTCGACGAACGGCGCGCTGAACCACGCTGCCCGCACATTCGCGGCGAACTCACACGAGGTGCTCGGGCTGACGAACAGCCCGTCGCCGCACGTCTTGTCCTCGCCGTTGTGCAATGTGAGGCCCAGCCGGACCAGCACCTCGGGGCCGGCGACCCCGTCGTCGTCGAGTCCGGACCGGCGCTCGAACTCGCGCACCACGGCCTCGGTCTTCGGGCCGAAGTCGCCGTCGGTGGCGAGTCTCGAATAAGCCGGGTAATCGCGATTGAACCGAGCCTGCATCTGCCGGACGTCCTCGCCCCGGTCGCCGATGCGCAGAACCGTCGCCGTGATGGTCATGATGTGCTCCCCCGTGTGGTGTCGAACTGTATGGGGGGAGCGTAAATTCGGCGCGACCGGAGAAGGCGGGTAGTCGCCTACCCCTTTGCCTGTGACGACGAATTCATTTCGCGTGCGGCCCGCCATGCGTCGAAGCGGTTGAGGGCGAAGATCACCAGCGCGGCGAACGCCCAGCCGAGCAGGATGTCGACGACGTAGTGCTCAGCGGTGTAGACGAGTGTGAATGCCATGATCAGTACGTAGGCGACCAGCAGTGGCCGCCAGCCGCGGTGCACCCGGTGCCACAGGAACGCCGCGATGGCGGCCGTCATGCCGGCGTGCAGCGACGGGATGGCCGCCACCAGGTTCACGCTGGCCTGGCCGGCGTCGAGCAGGGCGGTGGCCGAGTGCAGGTCCAGCGCGCCCCAGCCGCGCCCGACGATTCGCTCCACCCAGGGGTGGGCGCCGTCCTGGCTGGACTGCATCGCTCCGAGCACGCCGCCGTCGGGCACACCGCGCGCCGACCGGAACATGCACCTCGGATCGGACGGCCCACCGGAGACGTCGGTGGCAGTGCAGCGCGCCGCGGCCCATGGCGGCGCGGCGGGGACGAGTACGTAGACGATCAGCGCGGCGAAGTTCAGGCCGACGAACATCCGCACGAACGCCTTCCATTCGTCCCGGTTGCGCAGCCACAGCACCGCCGCCACGACGTAGGGAAGGATGAAGAACGACATGTAGACCGAGCTGAGGACCACTTCCCACCACGGCGGCGTCGGCTGCTTGAGCTGTTCCTGTAGCCACACGGTCGGCATGGTTCCGAAGAACATCCACCGGTCCGCGTCGGCCGGCCAGTGCCACAGGGTGGGCCGGCCGACCAGCGTGGCCGCTCCCCTGCTCAGGTCGTAGGCCAGCAGCACCACCGCGAACGGCAACCAGTCGCGCAGGACGTAGAGCATCCGCCTGCCCCGGCCGATGCTCGCCGCCAGCAGACCGGTGGCGATGTAGAGCAGCAGCAGTTCCCGGTTGAAGGCGAAGCCGTCGGTCACCGTCCGGTACACCACGACGGCCGCCCAGACGACGACCGCCACCCAGCGCAGGATCCGGAGTCTCCGCGCGCGCAGATCGGGAGTGTCGTCGTCGTCGACGTGCGTCAGCGCAATCGACGACTGGTCGGTTGCGGTCACATAGGCCCTTCTGACGCCGGTCGGATTCCCGGCGACAGCCTAGTTAACCTTCGCGCCACCCGGCGTTCGAGGCGGGTTCGCTTATCGAAGTGTGATTCAGCCGACGTGTTCGCGCAGGAACGCGATGTCGTCCTTGCGGCCCTCGTCGGCGGTCTCGCAGATCACGGGCGCGTCGGCGGCCTTGACGACCGCGGCCAGCAGCTGCGGGTCGATCTGGCCGGTGCCGAAGTTGGCGTGCCGGTCGGCGCCCGAGCCCGCGGCGTCCCGCGAGTCGTTGCAGTGCACCAGGTCGATGTGGCCGGTGATGGCCTTGATCCGGTCGACGGCGTCGATCAGCGCCTCACCCGCCGCCCAGGCGTGGCAGGTGTCGAGGCAGAAGCCGATGCCCTTGTCGCCGATCCGGTCCCACAGCCGGGCGATGGTGTCGAAGTGGCGGGCCATCGCGTGGTCGCCGCCCGCGGTGTTCTCCAGGTACACCGCGACGTCGGTCTCGAGGTAGTCCAGCGCCTTGGCCCAGCGCTCGAAGCCGGCCTCCATGTCGTTGTCGTCGGCGTGGCCGCCGTGCACGATCACCGCGGTCGCGTTGATCTCCGCAGCCGCGTCGCAGGTGTCCTGCAGGATCTTGCGCGACGGGATCCGCACACGGTTGTTCGCCGATGCCACGTTGATCAGGTACGGCGCGTGCACGTACAGCGGGATGGTCGACGCCTTCAGCACATCGGCGTCCTCACGCGGCTTCGGTTTCTTCCAGCTCTGCGGGTTGCCGAGGAAGAACTGCACCGCGTCGGCGCCGTCGGCCTGGGCGTCTGCGAGCGGATCGTCACCGTGGACATGGGAACCGATAAGCACGGAGGCCAGTCTAGGCGCGGGGTCCGACGCTCCCCGTTGCCGAGTAGCCGCGAGCGCTAGCCGAGCCGTGCGGTCACCCTCGCCAGCACCTGCTCCGCCGCGCCGTAGAACGCGCCGAGGTGCGTCTGCCCGGGGATCTCGTCGAGCGTCGCACCCACCGCGGCGACGTCGGCGCGCACGTGCGGCACGATCCAGTCCCGGGAGCCGACGTAGTAGATCGCCGGACAGGTGACCGACGCGGGGTCGACGTAGCGGGTGGGGGTCATCGATCCGGCGACGGCCGCCGCCACCGCCTGCGCGTCGTTGTCGGCCTCCATCATCGCCATGAACGCGGCGTCGGTCACCCCGAAGGCCCGCCACACCGCCGCCCAGTCACCCGCGCGCAGATGCTCCGCCAGCGGCGTCAGCGTGCGGGTGACCTCGTCGCGGTAGGCGTGCATGGCGAAGCCTCCGACCACCAGCCCCTCGACCCGCGCGGGGTGGTGGCTCGCCATGCTGCAGGCCAGCCACCCGCCCCTCGAGTACCCCCAGCACGTCGCCCGGTCGACGCCTTCGGCGTCGAGCACCGCGACAAGGTCGGCGGTCACGCCGTCCGCTCGATAGTCGTCGGGATCGTGCGGCCGGTCGCTTCCGCCGTGACCGAGCGGGTCGACGTTGATCACCCGCCGGCCGCCGGCGAGTGCGGCCACGTAGCCGGCGTCCGCCCAGTGCCGGGCCGCCATCATCGTCCCCGCCACGAGCATCAACGGTGGGCCGTCGCCGGTCACGGTGTAGTGGATCCCGAATCCGCGCGACGTCGTCCGCATGGCGTCGAGTGTCGCCGCGTCGCACCCGATCCGGGGCCGGACACGCACACGAAAAAGCCCCCGCTGATGAGCGGGGGCTTCTCCGTTGTGGAACTACTACCGGTAGTCCTACCGGTAGTCGCTGTATCCGTAATCGTCCAGCGGCACCGCGGCACCGGTCGCCTGGCCGAAGTCCGGGCTGTAGTACTGATCCTCGTAGGACGGGATCGTGTACGCGGCAGCCCGCGCCTCCTCGGTCGGCTGAACCTGGATGTTGCGGTACCGGTTGATGCCGGTACCCGCCGGGATCAGCTTGCCGATGATCACGTTCTCCTTCAGACCCTGCAGCTTGTCGCTGCGGCAGTTGATCGCCGCATCGGTCAGCACGCGGGTGGTCTCCTGGAACGACGCCGCCGACAGCCACGAATCCGTGGCCAGCGATGCCTTCGTGATACCCATCAGCACCGGACGGCCGGCCGCGGGCTCAGCACCCTCGGCCACCACGCGACGGTTCGCCGACTCGAACTCGGCACGCTCGGTGAGCGAACCGGGCAGGAACTCCGTGGCTCCCGAGTCGATGATGGTCACGCGACGCAGCATCTGGCGAACGATCACCTCGATGTGCTTGTCGTGGATCGACACACCCTGTGCGCGGTACACCTCCTGCACCTCGTTGACGAGGTGGACCTGCACCGCACGCGGGCCTTCGACACGAAGCACCTCGTGCGGATCGGCCGAACCCTCCATCAGCTGCTGGCCGACCTCGACGTGGTCGCCGTCGGACAGCGGACGCTCGGAGCCGTCCTCGTGCTTGAACACCCGCAGGCGCTGGCGACGCGGCAACTTCTCGTAGACCACTTCCTCGCTGCCGTCATCCGGCACGACCGTGATCTTGTAGAACTTGTCGGTCTCCTCGAGCTGCACCCGGCCGGTGACGTCCGCGATCGGCGCCTTGTTGCGCGGCACGCGAGCCTCGAACAGCTCCTGGACACGCGGCAGACCACCGGTGATGTCGCCACCGACACCACCCTGGTGGAACGTGCGCATCGTCAGCTGCGTGCCGGGCTCACCGATGGACTGCGCGGCCACGATGCCGACGGCCTCGCCGATGTCCACCAGCTTGCCGGTGGCCATGGAGCGGCCGTAGCAGGTCGCACACACGCCGGTGCCGGTGCCACAGGTCAGCACGGAGCGGACCTTGACGTCGGTGATGCCCGCCGCGAGCAGCGCGTCGATCGCCGGATCGCCCAGATCGTGCCCACGCTCGACGACCACGTTGCCGTTCTCGTCGACCGCGTCGGTGGCCAGGGTCCGTGCGAACGCACTGGTCTCGACGTGCGCGTCACGCACCAGCGATCCGTCGGCCAGCCGCTCGGCGATCGTGACGTTGATGCCACGCTCCGTGCCGCAGTCCTCCTCACGCACGATGACGTCCTGGCTGACGTCCACCAGACGACGGGTCAGGTAACCCGAGTCGGCGGTACGAAGAGCGGTGTCCGCCAGACCCTTACGGGCGCCGTGGGTGTTGATGAAGTACTCCAGCACCGTCAGGCCCTCGCGGAACGAGGACTTGATCGGCCGCGGGATGAACTCACCCTTCGGGTTGGTCACCAGACCCTTCATGCCGGCCAGGTTGCGCACCTGCGTCATGTTGCCGGTCGCACCCGACTTGGGCAGCAGCGTGATGGGGTTGTCGTCTGGATAGTGCTCCTCCAGCGCCTTACCCACCTCGTCGGTGGCCTCCTGCCAGATGCGCACCAGCGACTCGCGGCGTTCCTCGGGGTTCAGCGCGCCACGCTGGTACTTCTTCTCGATGCCGTCGGCTTCCCGCTCATACCGGTCGAGGATCTCGGCCTTCTGCGGCGGAACCAGCACGTCGGCCATCGACACGGTGACACCCGAACGGGTGGCCCAGTAGAAGCCGGCGTCCTTGAGCTTGTCGACGGTCTGCGCGACCACGATCATCGGATAGCGCTCGGCCAGATCGTTGACGATGCGGGCCTGGACCTTCTTGTGCATCTGCTCGTTGACGAACGGATAGCCCAGCGGCAGCAGCTCGTTGAACAGCACCCGGCCCAGCGTGGTCTCGGCCGTCCAGGCGTCACCGGGCTTCCACCCGGCGTCGCCGAACAGCTCGGCCTCGGCCTCGGCCGACGGACGCTGCTGCGTCAGCCGGACGCGGATCTTGGCCCGCACGCTCAGCGCACCACGGTCGAGGGCCATGATGGCCTCGGCCGGCGAGCTGTACACACCGAACTCCGGCCGATCCTTGGCGGCCGCGACGTATTCGCCGGTGTCGCCGGGGATCTCCGTGGTCAGGAAGTACAGACCGGTCACCATGTCCAGACGCGGCATGGCCAGCGGCCGTCCCGACGCGGGCGACAAGATGTTGTTCGAGGACAGCATCAGGATGCGGGCCTCGGCCTGCGCCTCCGCCGACAGCGGAAGGTGCACGGCCATCTGGTCACCGTCGAAGTCGGCGTTGAACGCCTCACAGACCAGCGGGTGCAGCTGGATGGCCTTGCCCTCCACCAGCTGCGGCTCGAAGGCCTGGATACCGAGGCGGTGCAGAGTCGGTGCGCGGTTCAGCAGCACCGGGTGCTCGCCGATGACCTCTTCGAGGACATCCCACACCTGGGGACGCTGACGCTCGACCATGCGCTTGGCGCTCTTGATGTTCTGCGCGTGGTTCAGGTCGACCAGACGCTTCATCACGAACGGCTTGAACAGCTCGAGCGCCATCAGCTTCGGCAGACCGCACTGGTGCAGCTTGAGCTGCGGACCGACCACGATGACCGAACGGCCCGAGTAGTCGACGCGCTTGCCGAGCAGGTTCTGGCGGAACCGGCCCTGCTTGCCCTTGAGCAGATCGGACAGCGACTTGAGCGGACGGTTGCCCGGTCCGGTGACCGGACGGCCGCGCCGGCCGTTGTCGAACAGCGCGTCCACCGACTCCTGGAGCATCCGCTTCTCGTTGTTGACGATGATCTCGGGCGCGCCCAGATCGATCAGTCGCTTCAACCGGTTGTTGCGGTTGATCACGCGGCGGTACAGGTCGTTGAGGTCCGAGGTGGCGAAGCGGCCACCGTCGAGCTGCACCATCGGGCGCAGCTCCGGCGGGATCACCGGGACGGCGTCGAGCACCATGCCGAGCGGCGAGTTCCGGTTGGACTGGAACGCCGCGACCACCTTGAGCCGCTTCAGGGCGCGAAGCTTCTTCTGCCCCTTGCCGTTCTTGATGGTGTCCCGCAGCGAGTCGGCCTCGGCGTCGATGTCGAAGTTCTCGATGAGCTTCTTGATCGACTCCGCACCCATGGCGCCCTGGAAGTACTCGCCGTAGCGGTCGACGATCTCGCGGTAGAGGTTCTCGTCGACGATCAGCTGCTTGGGCGCCAGCTTGGTGAAGGTGGTCCAGATCTCGTCGAGCCGGTCCAGCTCACGCTGGGCCCGGTCACGCAGCTGACGCATCTCGCGCTCGCCGCCGTCGCGAACCTTGCGGCGCACGTCGGACTTGGCACCTTCCTTCTCCAGCTCGGCCAGGTCGGCCTCGAGCTTCTGTGCCCGGGCCTCCAGGTCGGCGTCACGCTGATCCTCGACGGACTTCTTTTCGACGACCATCTCGGCCTCGAGCGTCGAGAGCTCGTTGTGGCGCATCTCGGTGTCCACCGCGGTGATGACGTAGGCGGCGAAGTAGATGATCTTCTCGAGATCCTTCGGCGCCAGGTCCAGCAGGTAACCCAAGCGCGACGGAACGCCCTTGAAGTACCAGATGTGCGTGACCGGTGCGGCCAGCTCGATGTGACCCATCCGCTCGCGGCGCACCTTGGCACGGGTCACCTCGACACCGCACCGCTCACAGATGATGCCCTTGAAGCGGACGCGCTTGTACTTACCGCAGTAGCACTCCCAGTCGCGAGTAGGTCCGAAGATCTTCTCGCAGAACAGGCCGTCCTTCTCAGGCTTCAGCGTGCGGTAGTTGATGGTCTCCGGCTTCTTGACCTCGCCGTAGGACCACTGACGGATGTCGTCGGCGGTGGCAAGGCCGATGCGGAGCTCATCGAAGAAGTTGACGTCTAGCACGTAACTCCCTTTCCCCTTTCGGGACTAGAAAAAATGACCAGCTGTTAAGCGAGATCCTCGACGGATGCGGATTCGTTGCGCGACAGGTTGATTCCCAGATTCGCCGCAGCGCGTTCCAGATCCTCGTCGTCGCTGTCGCGCATCTCGATCGCAGTGCCCTCACTGGAGAGCACCTCGACGTTGAGGCACAGCGACTGCAGTTCCTTGAGAAGCACCTTGAACGACTCCGGAATGCCCGGCTCGGGGATGTTCTCGCCCTTGACGATCGCCTCGTAGACCTTGACCCGGCCGACGGTGTCGTCGGACTTGATGGTCAAGAGCTCCTGCAGCGTGTACGCCGCGCCGTAGGCCTGCATGGCCCAGCACTCCATCTCGCCGAACCGCTGCCCACCGAACTGCGCCTTACCGCCCAGCGGCTGCTGGGTGATCATCGAGTACGGACCGGTGGAACGGGCGTGGATCTTGTCGTCCACGAGGTGGTGCAGCTTCAGGATGTACATGTAGCCGACCGTGACCGGATACGGGAACGGCTCGCCGCTGCGGCCGTCGTACAGCACGGCCTTGCCCTGTCCGTCGACCATCACGTCGCCGTCCCGGTTGGGCAGCGTCGAGGCCAGCAGACCCTCGAGCTCGTTCTCGCGGGCACCGTCGAACACCGGAGTGGCGACGATGCTGTCCGCGGGAGCCGAGTGCAGCTCCTCGGGCAGCTTGTCCGCCCAGTCCGGCACGGCGGCGCCGGAGCCGTCGGCGACCTGGATGTTCCAGCCCGCCTTGGCGACCCAACCCAGGTGCGTCTCGAGGATCTGGCCGATGTTCATCCGTCGCGGCACACCGTGCGTGTTCAGGATGATGTCGACCGGCGTGCCGTCCGGGAGGAACGGCATGTCCTCGATCGGCAGGATCTTGCCGATGACGCCCTTGTTGCCGTGGCGTCCGGCGAGCTTGTCACCGTCGGAGATCTTGCGCTTCTGGGCCACGTAGACGCGGACCAGCTCGTTGACGCCGGCGGGCAGCTCGTCATCGTCCTCGCGCGAGAACACGCGGATACCGATGACCTTGCCGGACTCACCGTGCGGCACCTTGAGCGACGTGTCGCGGACCTCGCGCGCCTTCTCACCGAAGATCGCGCGGAGCAGCCGCTCCTCCGGGGTCAGCTCGGTCTCACCCTTGGGCGTGACCTTGCCGACCAGGATGTCGCCGTCGCGGACCTCGGCGCCGATGCGGACGATGCCGCGCTCGTCGAGATCGGCCAGCACCTCGTCGGAGACGTTCGGGATGTCCCGGGTGATCTCCTCGGCGCCCAGCTTGGTGTCGCGGGCATCGATCTCGTGCTCTTCGATGTGGATCGAGGTGAGCACGTCCTCTTCGACCAGACGGTTGCTGAGGATGATCGCGTCCTCGTAGTTGTGGCCCTCCCACGGCATGATCGCGACGAGCAGGTTCTTGCCCAGCGCCATCTCACCGTTCTGGGTGCACGGACCGTCGGCGACCACCTGGCCGGACTCGACCCGCTGCCCGGCGTCCACGATCGGGCGCTGGTTGGCGCACGTGCCGTGGTTGGACCGCGCGAACTTGCGCATCCGGTAGGTCTTGCGGCTGCCGTCGTCGGCCATCACGGTGATGTAGTCGGCCGACACCTCCTCGACCACGCCCGCCTTCTCGCTGACGACGACGTCGCCGGCATCGATGGCGGCACGCAACTCCATACCGGTACCCACCAGCGGTGCCTCGCTGCGCACCAGCGGAACCGCCTGGCGCTGCATGTTGGCACCCATCAGGGCACGGTTGGCGTCGTCGTGCTCGAGGAACGGGATCATGGCCGTGGCCACCGACACCATCTGGCGCGGCGAGACGTCCATGTAGTCGACCTCGGTCGCCGAGACGAACTCGACCTCGCCGCCCTTCCGGCGGACCAGGACGCGCTCCTCGGAGAAGCGGCCGCTGTCGTCGGTCGGCGAGTTGGCCTGCGCCACGACGTGGCGGTCCTCCTCGTCGGCGGTGAGGTAGTCGATCTGGTCGGTGACCACACCGTCGGAGACCTTGCGGTACGGCGTCTCGATGAAGCCGAACGGGTTGACCCGCGCGTACACCGACAGCGAACCGATCAGGCCGATGTTCGGACCTTCAGGCGTCTCGATCGGGCACATCCGGCCGTAGTGGCTGGAGTGCACGTCGCGGACCTCGAGGCCGGCGCGCTCACGGGACAGACCACCCGGGCCCAGCGCCGACAGGCGACGCTTGTGGGTCAGACCCGACAGCGGGTTGTTCTGGTCCATGAACTGCGACAGCTGCGACGTGCCGAAGAACTCCTTGATCGCCGCCACGACCGGGCGGATGTTGATCAGGGTCTGCGGCGTGATCGCCTCGACGTCCTGCGTGGTCATCCGCTCGCGGACGACACGCTCCATGCGGGACAGGCCGACCCGGATCTGGTTCTGGATCAGCTCACCCACGGTGCGCAGCCGGCGGTTACCGAAGTGGTCGATGTCGTCGACCTCGACGGGCACCTCGACGCCACCGGGCACCGTCATCGTGGTCTGGCCCTCGTGCAGCCGGACCAGGTACTCGATGGTGGCGACGACGTCTTCCTCGGTCAGTGTCGTCGAGGACGGCGCACTCGGATTGGCCGTGATGCCGAGCTTCTTGTTGACCTTGTAGCGGCCGACGCGGGCCAGGTCGTAGCGCTTCTCCTTGAAGAACAGGTTCTCCAGCAGGGTCTGCGCGGACTCCTTGGTGGGCGGCTCGCCCGGGCGCAGCTTCCGGTAGATGTCGAGCAGCGCCTCGTCGGTGCCTGCGGTGTTGTCCTTCTCCAGCGTGCTCATCATGATCTCGCTGAAGCCGAACCGCTCGGTGATCTGCTCGTTGGTCCAGCCCAGCGCCTTTAGCAGCACGGTGACGGGCTGACGGCGCTTGCGGTCGATGCGGACGCCGACGGTGTCGCGCTTGTCGACGTCGAACTCCAGCCACGCGCCGCGGCCGGGGATCACCTTGACGCTGTGCAGCGTCTTCTCGGTCGACTTGTCGATCGTCGAGTCGAAGTACACGCCCGGCGAACGGACCAGCTGGCTGACCACGACACGCTCGGTGCCGTTGATGATGAAGGTGCCCTTCTCCGTCATCATCGGGAAGTCACCCATGAACACCGTCTGGCTCTTGATCTCACCGGTGTTGTTGTTGATGAACTCGGCCGTGACGAACAGCGGGGCCGCGTACGTCATGTCCTTGTCTTTGCACTCGTCGACCGGCGCCTTGACCTCGTCGAAACGCGGGTCGGAGAACGACAGCGACATGGAGCCGGAGAAGTCCTCGATCGGTGAGAGTTCGGTCAGCACCTCTTCAAGGCCGCCGCTGGGGTTGACGTCGCCGCGTGCTTTCGCGGTCTCGCGCCACCGGTCGGACCCGATGAGCCATTCGAAGGAGTCCGTCTGCACGTCGAGCAGCCCCGGAACCTCGAGAGGCTCGCGGAGCTTGGCGAAGGAAATGCGGTTTGGGGCTCCGGGAACGGAGTTATTGGTGATAGCTTCTGCTGACTTGCTCTGGCTAGAGACTGCCAAGATGCATTCCTTCCAGCACCTCATGCGACTGCCCGAGAGCCGGTGTGCCGGTTCCGTTTGGCCGCGATATCTGCGTCGGTTCGGCTGACTTCAGCCTGTCCGTGCCCCTGAAGGGGGACTCTCCGACGCACGGCACGCGACTAGATCACTGAGCGAAACGGGGCTCAGGCCAGGCGGGTGTCAGGTGCAGGTGAGGTGGGCAGGATGCAGCCAGCGCAACGTCCAACAATAGCGCAGGACGGCGCATTCCTCAACAAGCCCATATCCGTCGCATGCTGGGGCTGGCTGGGCGCTGGCTGGCGTCCTCGACCCGTACAACATGCTGCCCAACACATTGGCCCGTCGGGGCCGTTCCGTCAAGGGTTCACACACCGTTTCCTGCGTCGAATCCGGTGGTGAGCACCGACCGGCGGGCGGCGGTGGTGCAGCGGCGTGGCGAGGGGTCCGCACATGCAATCGCCGCGCGGTCCGACGGACCGCGCGGCGACTGCGTGAAACAGGTTCTAGCGCTCCCGGGCGACCGGGATGGAGGCGGTCGGGGCGTCGTCCTCGTGGCTCCGGTGGTGACGCGACGTCGGTTCGTCGCCGAACTCGCTGCGGCCCTGATTCGTGCCCTCGAGGTCCTCGCGGATGGCCTCCTGCGCGGCCTCGGGCAGCGACCCCATGATCTCGCGCACCCGCGCCTGACGCCGGCCGACGGCCTTGCGCTCGGGCATACCCGGGGTGGCCGACACCTGCGGCGGCACACCGACGATCTCCTCGACGCCACCGTCGTGGTGACCGGCGTCGACCATGGCCTGCTCCTCGGCCATCGTCGACTCGTCCTTCTCCTCGGACATGCCGATCGGGCCGAGGCGGCGACCGTTGAGGAACTGACGCACCACCGGCTCGTCGCTGGTCAGCAGCACCTC
Organism: Mycolicibacterium arseniciresistens; assembly: GCF_030519285.1. Classification (NCBI taxonomy): domain Bacteria; kingdom Bacillati; phylum Actinomycetota; class Actinomycetes; order Mycobacteriales; family Mycobacteriaceae; genus Mycobacterium; species Mycolicibacterium arseniciresistens. Next base: position 4,924 of record NZ_JAUMSQ010000010.1, on the reverse strand, counting down.
ACGCGGGCCGAACATGACCAGCTTGCGGCGGAACAGCATGCCGATGTTGTCGGGCACCGTGCGGGCGATGTTGATGTTGTGCGTCACGATCAGGATCGTGCAGTCGATCTGGGCGTTGATGTCGATCAGCAACTGGCTCAGGTAGGCCGTACGCACCGGGTCCAGACCGGAGTCCGGCTCGTCACACAGGATGATCTGCGGGTCGAGCACCAGCGAGCGGGCCAGCCCGGCGCGCTTGCGCATACCACCGGAGATCTCACCGGGGAACTTGGTCTCGTCGCCGGCCAGACCGACCAGCTCCAGCTTCTCCATGACGATGTTGCGGATCTCGCTCTCCTTCTTCTTCGTGTGCTCACGAAGCGGGAAAGCGGTGTTGTCGTAGAGGCTCATCGAGCCGAAGAGTGCGCCGTCCTGGAACATCACGCCGAACAGCGTGCGGATCTCGTAGAGCTCCTTGGAGGTGCACTCGATGATGTTCGTGCCGTCGACGATGATCTTGCCGCGCTCCGGGCGCAGCAGCCCGATCAGCGACTTCAGGAACACCGACTTACCGGTACCCGACGGGCCGAGCAGCACGCTCACCTCACCGGGCGGGAGGTCGAAGGTGACGTCCTCCCAGATTCGCTGGGGCCCGAAGGACTTCGTCAGTCCCTCAACCTGAATGCCAATGCCCACCTGCGATCCTTCCGCCAGAACTAGTCATCGCCACGCGCTCCCCGCCTGTGGCTTGAGTCACTGTAGCGCACGCCGGAGCAGCCTACCGCGTTTGTATCCGCACAGTTACCGGCGCCGACAACGCCCCTTCGGCGCTCTTCGCCAGTTCGCCACAGGCGGGTGCCCGGCCGCGGAAACGACTGCGGGGCCGGCCCGAGAATCGGGCCGGCCCCACAGACGAAAACGGTCTTACTTGACGGTGACCGAAGCGCCGGCAGCCTCGAGCTTGCCCTTGGCTTCCTCGGCGGCCTCCTTGGTGACCTTCTCGAGCAGCGGCTTGGGAGCGCTGTCGACCAGATCCTTGGCCTCCTTGAGGCCCAGGCCGGAGACGATCTCGCGGACGACCTTGATGACGCCGATCTTCTTCTCGCCGGCGCCCTCGAGGATGACGTCGAACTCCGACTGCTCCTCGGCGGCCTCGGCCGGGGCGGCAGCGCCACCGGCGGCGGCGACGGCGACCGGGGCGGCCGCGGTGACCTCGAAGGTCTCCTCGAACTGCTTGACGAACTCCGAGAGCTCCAGCAGCGTCATTTCCTTGAACGCGTCGAGCAACTCGTCGGTGGAGAGCTTGGCCATGGTGGTTCCTTCCTGATTTCTTTACTGGCTGTTGGGGTTGGTGGTCAGGCGGCGGACTCTTCGGCCGCCTTCTTCTCTTGCAGTGCTGCGGCGAGCCGGGCGACCTGCGATGCGGGCGCATTGAACAGACCGGCGGCCTTGGCGAGGTTGCCCTTCATCGCGCCGGCCAGCTTGGCCAGCAGCACCTCGCGCGACTCGAGGTCCGCGATGCGGTTGACCTCATCGACGGAAAGCGCGCGGCCTTCCATGTAGCCGCCCTTGATGACCAACGCCTTGTGATCCTTGGCGAAGTTCTTGATCGCCTTGGCGGCATCGACCGGTTCACCCTTGACGAACGCGATCGCCGTCGGGCCGGCGAACAGCTCGTCGAGGCCGGCGACACCGGCTTCGCTCGCGGCGCGCTTGACCAGGGTGTTCTTCGCGACGGTGTAGGTGGCGGACTCCCCGAGCGAGCGACGCAGCTCGGCGAGGTGGGCCACCGTGAGGCCGCGGTACTCGGTGACGACGGTGGCCGTCGCCTCCTTGAACTGCTCGGCGATGTCGGCAACCGCCGTGGCCTTCTCAGCCTTGGCCATGCATGCCTCCTTGTGGTGGGTGTCGGGTGTTCACCCGCATACCGTCGGAGGTCAGGAAACGACGAACGCCCCGACGCAGACAGGTCGGGGCGCAGAAATACTGATGCCTCGTCCTCCTGCGTGGGCCGCCGGGACATGCCCGGACCTTCAACCGATTGCTCGGTGACCGACGGTCTTCGGTGGAACGCCGCCAAGAATAGCGTGCCGCCCGTGGATCAGCCAAAACGCCGTCTCACCGGCCGGCGCGCGGGATGAATCCACTCCACCTCATCCGTTCCCGGAGCACGAACCCGATCGCACGCGCTCGGGTCTACCGGAAGCGGGAGATGAAGAGTCCAGAACAACAGGTGGCCACCTCGGTGCTGGTCATCGGGACCGGCGGCGCGGGCCTGCGGGCCGGGATCGAGCTCGCCGAGCGCGGGGTCGACGCGATCCTGGTCGGCAAGCGCCCGAGGCTGGATGCGCACACCTCGCTCGCCGCCGGCGGTATCAACGCGGCGCTGGCCACCATGGACCCCGAGGACAGCTGGCAGCAGCACGCCGCGGACACCCTGACCGAGAGCTACCTGTTGGCCGACCCCGCCACCGTGCAGGTGGTGACCGAGGGCGCAGCGGACGCGATCGGTGACCTCGAGCGGTACGGCATGGCGTTCGCGCGCGAGCACGACGGCCGGATCTCGCAACGGTTCTTCGGCGCCCACACCTTCCGCCGCACCGCGTTCTCGGGCGACTACACCGGCCTGGAACTGCAACGCACGCTGGTGAAGCAGGCCGAGGCGATGGCCGTCCCGATCATGGACTCGGTCTACATCACCCGGATCCTGGTGCGCGACAACGCCGTGTTCGGCGCGTACGGCTTCGACGTGACCGATGGCACGCACTACACGATCCTGGCCGACGCGGTGATCCTGGCGTCCGGCGGGCACACCAGGATCTGGCGGCGGACGTCGTCGCGCCGCGACGAGAACTTCGGCGACTCCTTCCGCCTCGCGGTCGAGGCGGGCGGCCGGATCCGCGACCCCGAGCTGGTCCAGTTCCATCCCTCGGGCCTGCTCGAACCCGAGGACACCGCGGGCACGCTGGTGTCGGAGGCAGCCCGCGGCGAGGGCGGCGTCCTGCGCAACGGCGCGGGCGAACGATTCATGGAGCGCTACGACCCCGACCGGATGGAGCTGTCGACCCGCGACCGGGTGGCACTGGGCGCCTACACCGAGATCAAGGAGGGCCGGGGCACCCCGCGCGGAGGCGTGTGGCTCGACGTGTCGCACCTGCCCCGCACGCAGATCATGACCCGCCTGCCGCGGGTCTACCGGACGCTGATGGAGCTCCAGTTGCTCGACATCACCACCGATCCGATCGAGGTCGCCCCGACCGCGCATTACTCGATGGGCGGCGTGTGGGTGCGCCCCGGCGACCACAGCACCGACGTCGAGGGCCTCTGGGCGATCGGCGAGGCGTCGAGCGGCCTGCACGGCGCCAACCGGCTCGGCGGGAACTCGCTGATCGAGCTGCTGGTGTACGGCAAGATCGCGGCCGCGGCCGCGGCGGCCCACTCCACCCGTCTCACCGCCCAGACCCGTTGCCGCACAGCGATATCCGATGCCCGCGACGAGATCGACTCACTGCTGTCGGCCAACGGTCCGGAGAACGTCCGGTTCCTGCAGCGCGCCGTGCGCAACACGATGACCGAGCACGCAGGCGTGGTGCGCGACGACCAGGGCCTGCGGGCGGGGCTCGCCGCGATCGGCGAGATCGAGAACCGCACCGCCGACATCGCGGTACACCCCGACATCGCCGGATTCGCCGACCTCGCCCACGCCTTCGACCTCAAGGCGGGCATCCTCGCCGCGCAGGCGACGCTCGAGGCGGCCCTGGAGCGGCGCGAGACCCGCGGCTGCCACAACCGCTCGGACCACCCGCGGCTCGACGAGAACCTGCGCGTCAACCTGGTGTGGTCGGCACCCGGCCGCATCGAACGCGAACCCGTCGGCGAGATCCCGCCGGAGATCGCCGAGCGCATGCAGCGGGTGTCCGCCGACGGAAAGCTCGTCGAGTAGCGCGCCTCAAGCCGAGGAGTGCATCTTCGCGACCTCGGTCAGCACCGCCAGGTGGTCGTCGACGGTGCGCAGGCCGGCGCCCATGGTGTTGACCGACAGGTGGCTGGCCCCCGCATCGGCCCAGGCCGCCAGCTGCGCGCCGGCCCGGTCGGCGTCGCCGGTCCAGTTGACCCGCCCCTCCATCCCGATCGTCGACGGGTCGCGGCCTGCCGCGGTGGCGGCGTCGGCGACGATGCCGCGCGCCTCGTCGAGTTCGGGTCCCGGCCGCTTCATCGGGAACCACCCGTCGGCGATCCGGCCGGCCCGTTCGTAGCCGCGTTCGGACGCCGTCCCGATCCACACCGGGATCGGCTGCTGCACCGGCAGCGGCGCCAGCCCGGCGCCGGTCACCCGGTGGTGGCGGCCGTCGAAGGTGACGCTGCGCTCGGTCCACAGCCGCCGCATGAGCTCGATCTGTTCCTCGGAACGCCTGCCGCGGTCGCCGAAGTTCTCACCGAGGGCCTCGTATTCGACGGCGTTCCAGCCGATCCCGACGCCGAGCCGGAACTTTCCCTGTGTCAGCAGGTCGACCTCGGCCGCCTGCTTGGCGACGAGCACGGTCTGCCGCTGCGGGACGATGATGACGCCGGTGACGAGTTCCAGGCGGGGCGCGACGCCGGCCAGGAATCCGAACATCACGAACGGCTCGTGGAACGTGGTGTCGATGTCGTACGGGCCGTTCCACCCGGTGTGCACCGCCGGATCGGCCCCGACGACGTGGTCGTACACCAGCAGATGCGCGTAGCCGAGTTCCTCGACCGCTTGACCGTAGGCGCGCACCGCGCCGACGTCACCGCCCAGTTCCGTCTGGGGGAACACCACTCCGACACGCATGTGAGCCCTTTCGCCGCCGCCTCTATGACACCCGCGGTGCGGGCACTATTCCCTGCGAGGTCACCGCGGTAGGCACCTCAAGCGTCCCGCAGCAGGGCGGCCGCGCCGACCAGCCCCGCGTCGCCGCCG